>DAOVIK010000286.1 GCA_030673735.1 Anaerolineae bacterium | reverse complement strand
TGGCTGGCGGTGGCCACGGTTTTTGAAGATGATCCGTTTGTGGTCTATCGGTTGGATGCTAGTGATCCGAGCCGGCAGCCACAGATGATTTGTGCCCAGGTAGAGCTGCCCGTGTGGCAGGTGATTGCAGTTGAAAGCGACTAGAGCTATACGCGTTTGTCCAAGAGGACTTCCATGGAAAAGCTAGCGATTGATGGGGGGAGCCCAGTCAGGTCCAAGATGCTGAACTACGCGCATCAGTGGATCGATGAGAGCGACATCGAGGCCGTCATCGAAGTGCTGCGAGGAGATTGGCTGACCACCGGCCCCAAAGTCGAGGAGTTCGAACACGCGATTGCCGAGTACACGGGTGCCAAGGAAGCCGTGGCAGTAAACACCGGAACAGCCGCTCTACACGCGGCTGCGTTTGCGGCAGGCATCGGCCCCGGTGATGAAGTGATCGTCCCACCTCTTTCCTTCGTGGCGAGCGCCAACTGCGTGCTTTATTTGGGCGGGAAGCCGGTATTTGCGGATATTGATCCACGAACGCTCAATCTGGATCCAGCAGCCGCTGAGAGCAAGATCACCTCGCGAACGAAGGCTATTGTGGCTGTGGATCTATGCGGGCAGCCTTGCGAGCATGACGCTCTGAGGGCACTGGCGGATGAGCACGAGCTCATCGTAATCGAGGACGCTGCGCATTCCCTGGGGGCGACATACCACGGTCACAATGTCGGCACATTGCAGGATTTAACGACCTTGAGCTTCCATCCGGTCAAGCACATCACGACAGGCGAGGGGGGGATGGTGCTCACGGATGATCCGGAGCTTGCCGGGCGGGTGCGTTCCTTCCGTCATCATGGGATCGATCTCGATTTCCGAGAGCGGAGCAGGGCGAATTCGTGGGAGTACGATGTCGTCAATCTGGGCTACAACTATCGGCTTCCGGATATCAACTGCGCATTGGGCATTGCCCAGCTTGAGCGGTTGGACCAATGGCTCACGCGCCGGCGTGAGATCGTAGCGCGATATGATGATGGATTTTCGTCCATTGCTGCGATAGAAATCCCCTTTGCAATCGCGGATTGCCAACCAGCATGGCACTTGTATGTCATCAAATTGAATATCGATAAGCTGCGGACGGACCGAGAAGGCATCTACAAGGCGCTGCGGGCGGAGAACATCGGCGTCAATGTGCATTACATTCCCATTCATTGGCTCAGCCACTATCGGGGCCTGGGGTACGCAAGCGGTGAATGCCCGCAAGCCGAGCGCTCGTACGAGCGGCTGATTACCTTGCCTCTGTTTCCTGCAATGAGCGATGAGGATGTGGGCGACGCAATCGAAGCAGTGGTCAAGGTAATCGCTGCGTATGATGCATAGGCAATCATGAAGGATGAATTGATACTCAGGCCGGCTGCCATGCATGACGCCGAGCTCCTTCATGCGTGGAGAAACGATCCAGAGGTCCGCCAGGCGAGTCATGACCAGTCGGAGATCGATTTCGAATCCCATCAAATCTGGTTGAAGCAGAGCCTAGAGAACCCTGATCGCAGGATCTTCATTGCCGAGAGAGACGGAGTTCCAGTAGGGACGGTTCGCTCCGATTGTTCTGCGGGCACATTTGGACTTTCCTGGACGATTGCACCGGAGTTCAGAGAGCAAGGGCTGGGAAAGCGGATGGTGGCGCTGCTGGTGGCGCAGATCCAGGGGCCAATTCGTGCTGAGGTGAGAATTGGGAACGTTGCCTCGGTGCGAATCGCGGAGCATGTCGGCATGAAATTGGATAGCGTTGAAGGCGGGATCATGCATTTCCGCAAGGGAATTTGAGCAGTGCCGCCTCGATGTCCCGTCTGCGAGGGCAGCACCAGTTTTACATTCGAGAAGGATGCGCATGAGTACCATCGGTGCGCAGCATGCGGCGTGTTGTTCGTGGGCAATCACCTTCCGCCGGGTGAAGTCCACAAGCGCTATAGCCAGGCATATTTCGAAGCCTCCGCAGCAGATAGCGACGAGGTTCGCCTTGGGTATCCATCGTATCGGGAGGCGCAGGAGAGCCTGAAAACCTCGTTCTCTCGCAAACTGGATCTGATACGTTCACTGTCTCCCAGAGGGAATCTTCTAGATGTAGGCGCGGCTTATGGAACGTTTCTATTATTGGCCAGCGAGTATTACGAGTGCTATGGGTTAGACGTCAGTGATTACGCGGCGCAAGTGGCGCGCGATGAATTTGGCATGGACGTTCGGCAGGGCTGCATCGAGGAAACCACGCCGTTTGCGGACGAGTTCTTCGATGTAGTCGTCATGTGGGATGTGATTGAGCACCTGACGGATCCGATCAAGGGATTGCAGGAAGTTCGAAGGACCTTGAAGCCGGGAGGGCATCTCGCCATCAGTACCGACGATGCCGAGAACTGGCTTCCTCGATTGCTGGGACGCAATTGGTGGGGACTTGCGGCTCCATTGCACCTCAATCATTTCACGAAGAGAGGAATGGCGATAGCTATTCAACGTGTGGGCGGTTTCGAGGATGTTGAATTCACGCCTGATACACGCGAGTACCGGATCGGGGAGATCGTCGGCCATTTCGGGGTTTCGTTCAAGCGCAGGTGGCTTACAGACTTCGGAAAACGGCTGGAGAGATCATTCCTCGGCCGAAGAGTGATCTCGGTAGCTCGACCGGAGCAATTCATCGCCATCGCGCGCAAGAAGGATCGGGGGAAGGAATGAAGGCTTTGATCGCAATACCGGCGCATAACGAAGAAGAATACTTGCCGACCTTGCTTGCTGAGTTAGGCGGATACCGCGATCGGTACGACGTGGTCGTTATCGATGATGCATCCCAGGACCGGACTGCCCACATTGCCCGAGAAATTGGCGTTCCGGTCGTCCAACTGAAGGCGAACCTTGGTATCGGCGGCGCCATGCAAGCCGGTTTTCGCTATGCCGTCGACTATGGCTACGACATCGTGATCCAGATCGACGCCGATGGCCAGCATGATC
>DAOVIK010000134.1 GCA_030673735.1 Anaerolineae bacterium | reverse complement strand
GAGGAGCCGGCGTAGGATCGAACGCAAGCCACAATGCAGGGCTGTCCATGTGGCAGCCCTTTTTCTTGCCACTCATGATCAGTTTTACCTTGGGCAACCGGATTTGCTGGCCTTGCGCCGCCGTCCCCAAGTATTCTTCCCTGCCCGCGCTGCCCACCTGTCCTGGTGTTGTTACAGGATTGATGCCCTATGGTCCATCGCTCGGGCAGCCTCCAAGGACATGAGGTCGGGGGGCCTCTAGGTGCCATTGAAGTAGCCATCAAGAGGATATCCTCTCCAGGAGATATAGATAGATTGTAGAGACGTTGCATGCAACGTCTCTACGGTACATGCATTGATAAATCGTCTCCTCCGCGCATTGCCTCCTCACTGATTCGTAGAGACGTAGCACAGTTCGTCCCGCACATACTTAGCGGGATGCTACGTCTCTACGGTACATAAATTGACATGATTCCAAAACCGATCCACGCTATGCCATTGAATCACCGGGGATACGAGAGGCGATGAGCCAACGACGGAGCAACTTGGGCCGGGATATGGACGTCCCCGTCTTCGCGGGGCCCCGGAAGTACGCCAGGACAAGCGAACGGGGACGAGCGCAACCGGCGGTCGCGAAAGGGTCTGGGTGGAATCCAAATATGAATCATCGTCAAAAACGGTCTCCCACCGGTCATAGGAAAGATGGCCGATTGTAGCCGCCAAGCCAGCTTGCTATAATTCGCCGATAGCATAGGAACTACGTTGATTGAAACCCATGATCTGGGCAAGGATTTCGACGACCTGGTCGCGGTGGACGGAGTGTCGCTGCGCGTATCCGCCGGAGAGATCCTTGCGCTACTCGGCCCCAATGGTGCCGGCAAAACCACAACCATTCGCATGCTGGCCTCCATCCTGCGCCCTTCCCGCGGGAAGGCGTCGGTGGCCGGCTTCGACGTCGTAGATCAGCCGGATGATGTACACAGCTGCATCGGCCTGCTCACAGAACACCATGGCCTTTACACTCGCATGCGCGCGGTCGAATACCTGTCATTCTTCGGTCGTGTGCATGGCTTACCGCTTCCCCATGTGCAAGCGCGAATTGAAGAGCTCTCGGTGCGATATGGGCTAGCGGAATTTCTCCAGAAGCGTCTGGGGGAATACTCGCGAGGCATGCGCCAGAGGCTGGCCCTCGTGCGGGCGCTCTTGCACGAGCCGTCCGTCTTACTGCTGGATGAACCAACATCGGCTTTGGATCCGGCAAGCGCCAAAATGGTACGCAGACGGATAGGGAAACTGCGGTCAGCGAACCGGGCGATCGTGGTCTGCACGCACAATCTGTATGAAGCGGAGGAGCTCGCAGACACGATTGCGATCATCCGCCAGGGAAGGATTGTGGCGCTGGGATCTCCAGCCGAGTTGAAGCGCGATATGCTCGGTGATCCAATCATGGAGCTGCGATTGGCGAGCAGTGTGGACGGTGCCGTAACGCATCTTCCTTCGGAAGTCCATGATCTGGAGTACGGAGAGGATTGGATCCGCTATCGAACGTCTGAGCCGGAGGTGCAGAATCCCTTGGTGCTGGAGAGATTGGCCAAAGCCGGATTCCCGGTCGTGACGCTGGCTGAAGTGGGCCGCAGCCTGGAGGACGTCTACTTGAGGGTGGTCGGAGAAGAAGAAGCATCCCCGGAGCCGGATCATGGCTGAAATCGCGAGCCGACGTTTGAGTCCGGTTGCGGGCGCCTTAGTCGTGGCGCAGCGGGAGATCCGCGATCAGATGCGAGATTGGCGCATTCTCGCGCCGATCATCATCCTCACCTTGTTCTTCCCCATCTTGATGAACTTCACCGCACATCAGGCGGTCGATTTTGTAAACCGCTACGGGGCGCCGCTCATCGGCGAGCGCCTGATCCCATTCCTGCTTATGGTCGTGGGCTTCTTCCCAATCTCGATCTCATTGGTGGTTGCTTTGGAGAGCTTTGCCGGCGAGCGAGAGCGCCTATCGCTGGAGCCGCTGTTGGCCACGCCGCTTAGCGACGCGCAGCTCTACATGGGGAAGATGCTCGCATCCTTGGCCTTGCCCCTGGTGGGTGCTTACTTGGGGATACTGGTATACCTGGTGGGCTTGGCGATCCAGATTGGATGGTATCCCCCTCCGCAGTTGCTGCTGCAGATACTCACGCTGACGACCGCCCAAGCAGTGGTGATGGTCAGCGCTGCGGTGGTGATTTCTTCGCAGGCGACCTCGGTTCGAGCGGCAAATCTTCTTGCATCCTTCGTCATTCTGCCCGTGGCACAGCTTATCATCGGCGAAAGCCTGATCATGTTTTGGGGGCGCTACAACGTCCTGTGGTGGACCGTGCTGGGGATGATCGTGATTGCGCTCGTGCTGGGCCGCATGGGGCTGAAGGTCTTCAACCGCGAGGAACTGCTCGGCAGAGAGATCGACGTGATCAATCTGCGCTGGGCCTGGAAAAACTTCCGCGAGCACTTCGTAGGGGGAGCGCGCAATATTGGTGAATGGTACAAGGGGCTTCTTACTTTCTCGCTGAGGAGCATACGTTGGGGTGTGGTGTTCATGCTGCTGGCATTGGTGGCCGGTTATTGGATCGGTTGGTACATGTCGGGGGAGTTCACGATTCCCTCCGAAATGCTGCAGCTTGACCGACTGCAGGACGGCATGCTTGAGAATATGCTCGGCTTTGGCATGCTATCCGGCCGTGGTTGGGTGTGGGTGCTAGGCACTAATTTGCGCGCGTTGGCGCTAACCACACTCGTTGGGATCTTCAGCGTGGGCGTATTGGCGACGATACTTCTGATGGCGCCTATAGGCATCATCGGCTATTTCGCAGGGAATCTCATGCTGGCAGGTCAGAACGTGGGGCTGTTCCTTACCGCACTTGTTCTGCCACACGCTATACTAGAGATCCCAGCAACGGTGCTGATCGGGGCCAGCATCATTCAACTGGGAGCGGTGTTGATCAGCCCTCCCAAGGGAAAGTCTCTGGGCGAGAGTTGGCTGCAGGCGCTGGCGCAGTGGGCTCGCATCACTATGGGGCTGGTTGTGCCATTGCTCGCCGCTGCCGCGGCGCTAGAGGTATTTCTGACACCGTTGATCGCGTTGAAGCTGTTGTCAGGGGCTTGATCATATGTCCAGGCTTGTCATTCTGGGAACGGCAAGCGCCATACCGGACCTTGAGCATGAAAACACCCACATGGCGCTTGTCGCAAAACATGGCGTTGTACTTGTAGACTGCGTGGGATCGCCGACTGTACGCCTCGCTCAAGCGGGGATTACGCTCGACAAGATCACGCATCTGATTTTGACGCACTTCCACCCCGATCACGTCGCGGGCGTGCCTTTGCTGCTAATGAACATGTGGCTTCTCGGCCGGCGACAACCCCTGCCCATCTACGGTTTGAAGCATTGCGTGGATAGAGTGCAGCGAATGATGGACGACTACCTCTGGCAGACATGGCCCGATTTCTTCGGCATGGAGTTTGGAGCTGTGCAGGAGCAGGAACGCGAGCTAGTGGTTGAAGGGGAGGATTTCAGGATTCTGGCATCGCCCGTCGATCATCTGGTGCCGACGATCGGGCTGCGGTTCGAGAATCCCTCCCAGGGGCGAGCGATTGTATATTCTTGCGACACTGCGCCGTGTCCTGAAATCAGACGCTTAGCGCAGGGCGCGAATGTACTGATCCACGAGGCTTCGGGAGAGAGCCCGGGCCATTCGAGTGCCGCACAAGCGGGGGAGATGGCCAGCCAGGCAGATGTAGAACGCCTGTTGCTGATTCATTACCCCAATGCTGCAGTTCACAGCGAACGGGATCTGGTAAGGCAAGCTCAACAGAACTTTGGCGGCCAGGTGGAGCTGGCCAAGGATTTGATGACCATCGAGCTTTGAACAAGGTAAATGGATCGTTCCTGAGGGGACGCTTATGAAGAGGGCCCCGCACGGCGCAAAGATGATGTTTGAGATAGGAATTCCGGGCTCAAAATTGCGGGCTGCTTGCGGGACTGAAAGCGAGCGGCCCGATTGCTATGTGGCAGAGATGGCTCAAAATGGCCGCTGTGGTAAAATGGCACGAAGGTCATTCGGAACATGATTCGGACACGAGATAGATGAGCGACAGAGCGAGAGGCGGCAAGAATCTTCCGCGCTGGCTGGCCGTGGAGTATGGTTGGCGTGTTCAACACCAGTCAGGCGCTTGGCACCCGCCCACGGATGTCTTCGAGAATGAGGATGCCTACATCGTGTTGGTCGAGGTAGGGGGCATGCGACACGGTGAGTTTACAGTAAATATCGAGCGGCAGATTCTCTCGATCCATGGTGTGCGACGCGAATCCGAGGGCATGAAGGTCTATCATCAGATGGAGGTCGCTTACGGGGATTTTCTGAGCGAGGTGCGAATTCCGAAGCCAGTGGTCAAGGAGAAGATCAAGGCCACATACGGGGATGGTTTCCTTCGCATCACACTTCCCAAGGTCAAGGGTGTGGATTCGGACTGATCGTTGGAAGCCTCGCAGAACGCTGCCTTGTGGTTCCGGCAGGTGCACACAGTCTGCGATGGGCAATGTAGGATAAGAAATACGTGGATGAGGACAGCACCAAACATTCATCGATGATCAAGGTTGAGGAGGAGAGCGAGGAGCTCGCTGAGCCCTCGAAGAAGGATCGCGCTTCCGATATCCCTGAAGTGCTTCCTATCCTCCCACTGCGCGGCATGGTGGTCTACCCCAACACGGCCGTGCCGATCATCATTGGGCAGCCACGTTCGATCAAGCTGATCGACGAGGTCGTGTCTGGCAATCGCATGATTGGACTGGTGGCCTCACGCAATCCCGAGCTTGAGCTTCCCGGTCCAGAGGATCTTTATCCCATTGGTACGGTGGGAACCATTCACCGGCTGTTTCGAGCCCCGGATGGCACCATCCGTCTGATCGTGTACGGCTTGGATCGGTTTGAACTCGGGGAATTCCAGAGTTTCGAACCCTATCTCGTCGCAAACATCACGCTCAGTCCAGAGACTGTCGAGGAAGGTTTGGAGGTCGAGGGGCAAGTTCGCGCGGCCAAGGATCAATTCCAGCGCATCGTCGAAATGGCTCCCTCGATCCCGCGCGAGATCCTTGGCAGCGTGCTTCCATTGGACGACGCGCTTCAGGTGGTCTACACGATCGCCAACTTCCAGACTATCGATCTGGAGGACGCTCAGCAGATCTTGGAAGCTGATTCCGCGCTTACCAAGCTGGATAAACTGAACAACCTTCTCAGTCGTGAGGTGGAAGTTCTGTCATTGGGGCAGCAGATCCAGCAAGAAGCGCGCACCGAGATCGAGAAAGTGCAGCGTGAGTATTTCCTGCGTGAGCAGCTCAAAGCCATCCAGCGGGAGCTAGGTGAGGGTGACGAGCAAGCCGCCGAAGCTGATGAATTTCGCAAACGTATCGAGGCGGCGCAGATGCCGGAAGAGCCCGAGAAACAAGCGAGGCGCGAGCTCGATCGCCTCTCACGCCTCCCAACGGCAGCTGCCGAGTACGGCGTGATCCGTACGTATCTGGATTGGCTCGTATCCCTTCCATGGGCCAAAGGCACGCAAGACAATCTCGATCTTGCGAATGCCAGGCAAGTGCTTGATGAGGATCACTTCGGCTTGGAAGACGTCAAAGAGCGGATCCTCGAATT
>DAOVIK010000002.1 GCA_030673735.1 Anaerolineae bacterium | reverse complement strand
CCGGTCCTCGCCCACAGGATGCTTCACAAGGCCGAAATGCCGGCGGCGGTAGCGAAGAACCACCAACAGAAGCGCGAATTGGATTGTTGCGGTGATGATGGTCGAGAACTGCTCAAAATAGAACACCAGCAGGTTAGTAACCGTCAGAGACACAAGCAAGCTGTAGTAGGCAAGCCGAATGCCGATGCGATCCTTCCCGATGGCCAGAATGATCGCTGCGCTGATAAGCATCAGGCCGACAACGCCCTCCAATGCCATGCGACCTCCGAACCAGGCCATTGCGCTGGCATCAGAGACCTTCCCTGCGGCGATCAGATATGGGAGCATGCGCTCCAAATATGCTGGGTCAAGCGCCGCCCAAACCAACCGCACCATGCTCAGAAGCTGGACCACGCCCAGCCCCACGAGCCCACCAACCACAATTGCCTTCAATCGCGCTTGAGAAATCCAGCGAGCCTCAAACCTCTCTACCCACGCCCCAATCCGCTCCCAGAGTGTGGGCACTTCCGGAACCAGGTCAAGATCTTTACTACTCACAAAATCAAGCAATGCACGCGCCAATCCTGAGAGCGCGGGGCGCTGTGCGCTTTCCGCCACGTTTCGCAATCGATCCTCGAGCTCCTGGCGCTCATGCGGATCGAGGTCACGGTCGAGCACTTCCTGCAAACCACCCAGGGCGCGATACAGTTCAGTCCGCGGCGTATGAGTATGAGTCCGCCGTATCTGCGTATAGATCAACACCGTCAGGAGGAAGAAGGCATAGATGAGAGGCGCAGCTGCTGGAAAGAAGTAGTCGTTGCTCTGAGTGATGAACTTGCCGACCTCGTCGATGAACAAGCCCACACCAAGTCCCGCGGTCAGGGCACCCCATGTGTATGCCCAGCGGTTAGCGAATATCAGGGGAAGCAACGCAGCTACAAAGAGCAGCAAGCCTCCCCACAAAACGTGAGCGATATGCAGGGTTTTATTCCCCAATTGCGGGTAGCCTGTGAGCTCAAGGAACAGCCGCGTCACCGCAACGGATGCGGCGAAGCTGATCAGAGTCACGAGTAGATAGCGCTCAGCTGCCTCGCGCTGAACGGGACGCCGCACACGCCCGTAGTATCGTTTGGTGGTCATCTCGCACTCCCTCCAAGTCTTTGTTCGGTCTTATTGCTGCCGGCTTTTCCGATGGCCGAAGCCTCTCTATGTAGGCCAATAGTATAGCCCTTATGGAAGCAGGAAGCGCAAGTCTCCAAATGCCTCTGCATCTCCAAAGAACCGAAGGATTCTTGATGCGCCATACGACAAACATGGTAGAGTGGACAGGGTTCCGCATCATGAGGGCATGTGCCCTGTGATGGACTATCCCGGGCCGATGTATTGATTGGACATTCGTGGACAATACTAATCCATCTAGCGACACCAGACTGGCGAAGCGTGTGGCAGCCGGAAACGAGGAGGCGCTGCAGGTATTCTTCGAGCGCTATGCCGATCCCCTCTTTGCCTTCATATTCCATCACTTGGATTCGGCGCGGGAAGATGCTGAAGAGGTCTGGCAGACCACTCTCTTAGCGGCGATGCATTCGGCTTCAGCCTTCAGTGGAGAGAGCCGCCTATTCACCTGGTTGTGTGCCATCGCCCGGCATAAGATCACCGACTTCCGTCGCCGCACTGGAAAGCCGACGGATGTATTTTCGGATGTTCCCTCCCAACAACTATTGCAGTTGATGGCTACCTCACCACTTCCCGAGGACGTCGTCTTGCAGCGCACCACACGCATTCTCGTTGTCAAAGCCCTTGCCACTCTTCCCGATGACTACCGCAGTGCTTTGCTTGCTCGCTATGTCGATGAGCTTCCGGTGACCGAGATCAGCAGCATGCTTGGTAGATCGTACAAGGCAACCGAATCGCTGCTTTCGCGCGCAAGGGAGGCCCTGCGCCAGAGGCTCGAGCACCTCGAGGAGAAACATGGTGAAAACTAACGAAGACCACCTGGAGGAGAACACCAAACGCCTGCTTCGTGCGGCCCTTGGAAGCGAGGCTCGTCCAAGCCCTAAGGTCCGATCGCGGACGCTTGCGCTGCTATCGCGCCAGGTTCGTCCAAAGAAGCCGGCGTTTCCCGATGCGGCTCTCGCCTTTCTGGGGTGTCTGGCCTTTATCGGAGCAGTCTGGTTCGCTGGACGCTATGTATCTCTAGACTCCATCACGGCCACGCTATCGTCTTCACATCTTCTCGCCTTTGTGCTTGCGCTAAACCTGGCCGTGATTCCGTTCGCCGGCCTTGTGATCATCATGCGGAGGAAAACCGATGTCTGACGGACTTAGAAGAGCACTCCCGTGGGTGGCCTTGGCTTGTGGGCTGCTGGCCATAGTGGGCATTGTCTCGCTCTCATTTTGGCGAGTAGAGTTGGTGACCGACACGGGCGAAACGCTCGCGAGCATTGAAGAAAGCCTCGAACCCCTTACCATTCTGCAGCCAACCTCAATCGATGATGCGCGGCTCCAGCATGCGATTCAGGAGGTCGCCGACGCCCCCCATTTGGCGACCCTCTGGCTGCTGGAGCCTCATGGAGAGGTTGTCCTGTCCACTGGGGCTACAGCGCAATCCTTTGCCCAAGGAATAGCGCAACATCAATCCCAGATGGAACTTCAACTCGTGCTATTAGCGCTTCCTGACGACGCGCTCAGCCAAGAGCAGCAAACATTGCTCCACGTAGCGTCAGCGATTCAACGCGAGGGTGAGCATAATGACATCTATCGCCACATCGTGCGGCGAATTCGAGCTCCGGATGGCTCCGTGGTTGCCCTGATCGGCATTGCGTACGAGATCAGCCCTGATGAAGTGGGGGCGGGATGGAAGGCGCTAATCCTCGTCTCCCTTGTGGGTCTAGTGGGCTATTGGCTGGCGCTGCCGACTTGGACCTGGTTGGACGCCCGTAAGCGTGGTGAGCGTCCCTGGCCTTGGGCCATCTTTGTGCTGCTCGGCAACCTGATGGCACTGTTGGCGTACCTCCTGGCACGCGTTCCCCGGCAGCCTCAAACTGACTGAGCGCTAGGATCATCTGGGATTGCCCAAGAACAACGATAAGTAAGCGTCTTCAGGTGCGCCCGCGCAGAGTAAGAATGCCCTAGACAGACGGATCAACCTATGATATTCTAGTACTAGAATATTGTAG
The DNA here is from genome assembly GCA_030673735.1 of Anaerolineae bacterium. GTDB lineage: Bacteria > Chloroflexota > Anaerolineae > Anaerolineales > E44-bin32 > W1033. The sequence continues at coordinate 24,512 of DAOVIK010000002.1, read as the reverse complement.
GTGCGGAGATCATCCATGACCAATGCGGAGTTGGCGATCCTCAGCCTGATCGCTGAGAAGCCCCATCATGGATATGAAATCGAGCAGGTGATCGACGCCCGCGGCATGCGCGAGTGGACCGAGGTAGGCTTTTCCTCTATCTACTACATCTTGAAGAAGCTGCAAGACAAGGGCCTGATACAGAGTCGCCCTGAGCCGCCCAAGGGAAGAGGCCCCGGTCGCAAGGTCTATCGCCTCACGCCGGCCGGTCAGGCGGCCTGGCGTCGCGCGGCCCTCTCTGCGCTAGCAAATCCCGAGCGCGCTTACTCTCCTTTCCAAGTAGGCCTCGCCAACCTCCCCCAGATTCCAGAGCAAGATGCAGTTCAGGCGCTGCAAGAATACAGTCAGCGCCTGCGCGATCGCCGCGATCACGTGCACGCCCGCCTGAACCAAGCAGGAGATACCCTGCCATTTCATGCCGCAGCGATGTTCGATCTCAGTCTGACATTGATAGGGGCAGAGCTGGCATGGGTGCGTCGTTTCGTGCGCAAGCTCTCGGAGTAAAACTACACGAGGGACATACATGAGTAAGCTAGATCTGACCAAGCTGTACAAAGACGGCTATACCAGCCGTGCAGAGCCCGGCGTTGTCGATGTTCCGTCGGGAAATTTCCTTACCATCACTGGACGCGGCGCTCCCGGAGGGGAAGTTTACCGACAGAAGCTGGAACCGCTTTACGCCGTGGCCTATCGCCTAAAGTTCATGTCCAAACATGCCGGCAACGATTTCGTGGTCTGTAAGCTCGAAGGCTTGTGGTGGTTCGACGATCCCGGGAATTTGATCATGCCGCCACGCGAGCAGTGGAATTGGAAGATGATGATCCGCCAGCCGGAATTCGCAACAGCAGAGATGGCAACCGCGGCCAAGCAAGAAGTCGAAGCTAAGAAGAAGCTATCCTCGGCACAGGAAGTCAGCTTCGATCACTTTGATGAAGGCCTGTCAGCGCAAGTCATGCATCTCGGGCCTTATACCGAGGAGGAAGCGACGATCGCACGCTTACACGCATTCATCGAAGATGGCGGCTATCAAGCGCATGGCCTGCACCACGAGATCTACTTGAGCGACCCCACCAAGGTTGCGCCCGAGAAGCTGCGCACTATCATTCGCCAACCCATCCGCTAAACCATCCCGGAGCATGCTCATGACATTAGAACCAATACCCGGCTTCAAGTCACTCGAAACCCACCACTGCGTCACAGGATCGATGCGCCACATATACGAGCACCACGGATGCCCCATCAGTGAAGACCTACTGCTGGGGCTGGGCGCCGGAATCGGATTCGTGTATTGGCATGTGAAGGGACAGGTCCCGATCATCGGCGGCAGAGGAAATGTCGGCCGGGCCGGCGAGGAGGGCCTTGAAAAGACCGCCGCTAGGCGGACAGGGGTTCGTGTAGAAGCCCATTCCACCGGAAGGAAGGCTGCTGCTGAGAAGGCGCTTCTTGAAATGTTGGAGAGCGACCAGCCCGTGATGGTCCAGGTCGACATGGGCTTCCTCCCCTACCTCGAACTCCCGGAGGATTATCACTTCGGGGGCCATGTCGTCGTCGTTGCGGGCATCGACATCGATCAGCGCATGGTGTTGATTGCCGACCGGGATGCAGCGCTTCACCCAACGTCCATGGACGATCTCACGAAAGCCCGCGCCTCCAAATTCCAACCCTTCCCCCCTCGAAATACTTGGTACAGCTTCGATTTCTCCGGGTTTCGTCCCCCGAAGCCCCGTGAGGTTTGGGAGGCCATCGGCGAGGTTCTGCCTACCATGCTCGAGCCTCCGATCTCCAACCTGGGCGTGAAGGGGATACGAAAGGCGGCCCAACGCATCCGCAAATGGCCGACGATCATGGATGAGGAGCAGCTGCGCTGGACCGGCTTCAATGCCTTCATCTTCATCGACTCCAAGGGTGGTACGGGCGGCGGGATCTTCCGCTACATGTATGGCCGCTTCTTGAATGCCGCCGCCGAGATCACGTCGGATCGTCGCTTGGTTGAAGTGGGCAAGTCGCTGCATGTGATCGGCGATCGTTGGCAGGAAGTGGCGTCGATCTTCGAGCGCTCTTTCACGGTTGCTGATCCAGCCGCCGACCTCCCTGGCGTATCCGATCACCTTCTCGAGATCGCTGATCTCGAGGAGGCGGCCTGGCTCCAGCTGCAGCAGACCGTCGCTAGCCGCTAACCATCCCGGGCAGACATCCAGACTTCGCGTTGCACTTTCCGCATCTCGCACTGTTCATTATGTTGACGTGCGGCAGGGTTGCGCGTATCCTGTTCAATACGAACAGAAACCAACCATCAAGGCCGTTTGACCGTACGGCCGAGGGAGATGATCCCGATGACTGATGCCTATATCATTGCCGCCGTTCGTACGCCGATCGGCGTCGGAAAACCTGAGAAGGGAGCCCTCTATCCTATCGCTCCAATGGATCTTGCGGCGCACGTGCTCAATGAAGTCGTACGCCGGGGCGGGCTCGATCCCGCCCTGGTTGAAGACGTGGTAATGGGATGCGTCACGCCGGTTGGCGACCAGGGCGCAAACATCGCACGTTTGGCTACGTTAAAAGCAGGCTTCCCGGTCACTGTTCCAGCCGTACAGATCAACCGCATGTGCGGCTCCAGCCAACAAGCGGTACATTTCGCGGCTCAGGAGATCCTCGCAGGAGACATGGAAGTCGCCATTGGCGGTGGCATTGAAATGATGTCTCACCAGATGATGGGCTCGGATTACCCCTCAAGCTGGCCGGCGGATTTCCCCTACCAGCTCGTGCATCAGGGGATCAGCGCCGAGATGATGGCTGAGAAATGGAAGCTGGCACGCGACGAGCTGGACGACTTTGCCTATCAAAGCCACCTGCGGGCAGGCAGCGCCATTCAGGAAGGGCTACAACAATCGCAGATTGCACCCGTTGCTGTTCCCGACGGTGAGGGCGGAACGAACATGGTGGAGCACGACGAGGGAGTTCGCATGCCTCCCGACCGCGAGAAGATGGCGACCCTCAAGCCTGTGTTCAAGGAAGACGGTGTCATCACCGCCGGTAACAGCAGTCAGATAAGCGACGGAGCAGCCGCGGTGCTGCTGGCCTCCGACAGCGCAGTCCGCGAACACAACTTGAAGCCGCTGGCGCGCATTGTGGCGCGCAAGGTCGTTGGCTCAGACCCGGTGCTCATGCTGGATGGCCCGATCCCTGCCACGCAGCAGGTTCTCAAACGCGCTGGATTATCCATCGATGACATGGATGTGATCGAGATCAACGAGGCTTTTGCGTCAGTCGTGCTCTCCTGGCAGCGCGAACTGGGCGCCAATCTGGAGATCGTCAATCCCCATGGCGGCGCGATCGCGCACGGTCATCCTCTGGGCGCCACGGGCGCCGTACTGATGACCAAGCTCGTCCATGAACTGCAACAGCTCGATGCCCGCTACGGCTTGCAGACCATGTGCATCGGCCACGGCATGGCCACCGCGACCGTGATCGAGCGCGCATAGCAGCGCGGTGCAGACCGCAAGGGAGGATCACATGCCCCGTTTTGCCGCCGTTCAAATGGAAAGCGCGTTACTGGAGACGGAAGCCAACCTCGAGAAGATCATCGCCAGAACGGAGGAAGCCGCAGCCGCCAAGGCCGAGGTTGTGCTGTTTCCCGAATGCGCTCTGTCCGGCTACGCGCTCACGGCCGATGAAGCCCATTCTGTAGCCGAGCCCATCCCAGGACCGAGTATCGAGAGACTTGTCAACGCCTCCAAATCGAACCGCATCATAATCGCGGTGGGCATCATCGAGAAAGGCCCTGATGATCGAATCTTCAATGCGTGCGCCTTGCTGGGACCGGATGGCGTCCTGGGCGTCTACCGCAAGACTCATCTCCCATTTCTAGGCGTCGATCGCTTCCTTGCTCCCGGCGACGAGCTTGCCGGACCTTTCGAGACCACCGCAGGCCGACTAGGGATTCTGATCTGCTATGACTTGCGATTTCCCGAGGCTCCACGAGTTCTCACGTTGGCAGGAGCCCAGGTGCTTCTGATTTCCACTGCCTGGCCCCAGGCCGCAACCCTCTACTCTGACCATGCTGCGAGGACACGCTCAGCCGAGAATGGCATTTACCTCGTCGCCGCTAACCACGTTGGCCAAGAACGGAGTACTCGCTACTTGGGTCGAAGCGTGATCACCGGACCGGATGGCGAACTGCTTGCCGAGGCCTCTCCCGATTCGGAGACCATTCTCTACGCCGATATCGATCTCTCTCGAAGCGACGAGAAACGTCGAATCAACATTCCCGGCGAGTATGAGCTCGACCTGGTCGCCGATCGAAGACCAGAGCTGTATACGGATCTATCGTGATCAATTTTCCGCTGAGTAGCTAAGGCGATCAGCCGTCTTTTCCATTTCGCCCATCTCAGATAGCGTCATCCTCAGAAGTCCTCCAGCGTGCCTAGTCAGCCCTGCTAGCAAATGGTATGCAAGTCGGGATTGATGTAGGTACAAGCATGCCCTATACTACGGATTGCCCCGGCAACCGTGCAGGAGGCAGAGGCTTTGGCGTGGGAGGTGCCTATGATGAACCTCAACCTGAATCATTCCCCAGCCGAATATCGTCGTCTGCCATACCTGCAGGTCTGATTTCCCACCTTTAAGGTGCATATCCTAGTTCCGCAGGTATGGCTCACCTGCGGGTTTTTCTTTCTGTCGGCACGATGATTCGCGCGTGCAATGCCTTGGTCGTATTCAAGTGCCACGGAAGAAAGCCCCACGAATGGAGAGCAAAATGAAGCTTAAACTGGCTATCGTGAGGTCCTGCGACCAGGATGGTTGCATCGTAAATCGTATTGAGGACGGAGAAGAGCTCAGCATATCGTACTCCCGTCTTGTCAAGGGACGCATCAAAATTAGCAAGGACCATCTTGTTGCCTTGGATACTGATCCTTCCCCGATGGAATTGGTTTGGCGTTGGATTCGCGCTGAAGTTGACCAAGTCGAGGCTGGATCTGTAGTGCTGGATGACCGGAGGGGGCAATTGATCCCGGCATTCATACCAACTGAGTTGGAGCTAGATTTGAAAGCTGGAGAAGAAGTTTGGGCATGTAAAACAGCAGAAAGTGTGGAAGTCCATGCCAGAACTAGCGGCTTCGGCCGAGCGCAAGAGGAGCGCCTGATCAGTTACTTCCAACCGGTGATTGAGAAGCACTACGCAGCCGAGTAAGTGAAGGACCATTGCCGTGGGCGGGATGGCATCATCCCGCCCACGCTTCTGCACTGCGATCATAAACCACGGGACGCTGCTGATGTGAAGCTTAGTGGTAGAAATGCTTGCATTGAACTGAGTTGAATCCACCCCCGCATTGTGCGAGAATGAGATCGCACTCTCAAAGGGCACGCGATGAAGGAAGAGCAACCGATCATCTTTCTGCATGGACTGGTAAGCAGCGGCCAAGGATTCAAGGGTAGGTTGTTTCGGCGCGTGCTTCCCAGTATTCTCACTCCGGATTTCACGGGTCCGCTGGAAGAGCGGATGGCGCAGCTCACTCCCATCATCGGAGATCGGTCTGGATGGACGATCATCGGCTCGAGCTTCGGGGGGTTGATGGCCACGCTCTTCACGCGCCAGAATTCTCAGCAGGTGCGCAAGCTCATCCTGCTTGCCCCTGCACTGGCCTATTCCGAGTACACGATCGATCCTGATCCCCCGATTTCAGTTCCAACCATTGTCTTCCACGGCGAGCACGATGAGGTTCTCCCCTTGAAGCCGCTGCGCACGATCTGCAAGAAGATTTTCAAGAGCTTTGTCTTCAACATAGTTGATGACGATCACAGGCTCAAGAAAACCGTCCAAGCCCTCAATTGGCCTGACCTCGTTTAGTCTCCCTAATGCAACCGCCGCCCGCAATGATCTTGGGCGGCGCATCTGGATTATTGGGATATTCGCCGAATTCTCTTCGTGCAGAGCACGTCTTCAGGATAGTTTATTGCCACCCCCTCGAAGGATGGCCACAAATCCCGCCAGGGCATCTGCTCCTGATGTATGCCCACGGGCCATGAGACGCTCGGCGACGGAGCGGATGAGCCCTTCGTCGCCAGCCAGCAAGGCCTCCAACAAATCATGCCAGGCCGCGCTACACTCACCGCGCGAGGCGGCAAGGATCATGGCTGTCGAAAGCGGTGTTGTCTTGCCTGAGATCGCCTCAGCGACTGCGTCTCCTAGTGGTCTTGATACGTCCTCCTTCCAAAGTACGTACGCGCCCAAGAGACTCCCCACAATCCAATCGTCTCCGGCAGGGGTAAGCCCGTCCCCCAATCCCACCAGACCCGCAGCGCCTTCTTCGCATTTGGCCGCATCCCCACGCTGCAAACCGATGACAAGCTTGTCGGCAGGTTCACGCAAGCGGCGATGGAGCTTCGTTACAAACGTTGAGGCTGGCGGAGGTAAGTCCACGACCAGAGCTGCCATACTGTCACGTGGTGCCGCTTGTTCAACCGTGGTGATCAGATTAGGAAGATCGGCTTTCAATCGGTCATTCTTCGTATGCAATCGCCGCCAATCGGGCCGGGGATCCCAAGCAGTCGCGGTTCGCACATCGATCTCGATCTCGCCAATGCGCAATCGTTCACCATCGCAGTCAATTATCGATGAGGCCGTGATGTGGCTGGGAAAATGGACCTGCGGCACTACCAAGCTGAAAGGCCCAGAACCTGCCTGCTCCGAGACAAGCGAAAGCAACTGCTCCTTATCCGAGATCAGGTTGCAGACCTCATCGAATAGATGAAGCACCCGGGCATGCGATGTGCTTTGCAGCCATGCCCGGGCATTCACCGACATCGATAGGGCCGAGAGAACTCGCGCTATGGCATTCCTTCCTTCTCACGGAGGGCGTTGAACACGCGCTCGGCGCTGAGCGGCAGATCCAGGATGCGTAATCCCGCGGCGTCTGCCAGCGCGTTGGCGATCGCCGGCGCGGTCGGAACCATCGAATGCTCGCCGATGCCGCGCGCACCCCAAGGACCATCGTCCTGGGGAACTTCAACGATGATGCTGATGTTCTCGCCCGGCATGTCCATCGTGGAAGCGATGCGGTAGTCGGTAAAGCTGGCGTTGATGGGAAAGCCTTCGTCCAGCCGCAGCTGTTCCAATAGGGTCGTGCTGGCGCCTTGTACCACGCCACCTTCCATCTGCGCCCGAACCTGATCGGGATTGATTGCCTTGCCGACGTCGAAGGCTGATACCACTCGCAGCAACTCAATCTTCCCCGTCTCGGTATCCACCTCCAGATCGACTGCCTGGCAGCCGGCAGTGAAGTGCACCACCGCACGCGGGCCTTGGCCCGTTTCCGGATCGAGCGCGCTGACGTAATCGGGCATGAAACTACCACGCCCGATGATCGGCCCTCCGCGCCAGCCACTGTCATCCTCCTTGGGTAGGCCGTATACAACCAGATTCTCCAGCGGCTCAGAGCGCTCCGACTTATAAGAGATCACCTGCCCGTCCCTGATATCCAGGTCAGCAGGAGTCTCCTCCCATTGCTGGGCAACCAGATCGAAGATCTGTCTGCGTGCGTCCTTGGCCGCATCTATGATGGCATTGCCCATCGACCACGTGATGCGGCTGGCAACGGTCTGCCATTCGTATGGGCTGTACTGCGTGTCAATTGGCCCGCTAATGCGTATCCAATCCATCGGTACGCCCAGAGAAGCCGCTGCGATCTGCGCCGCGATCGTGTGCGCTCCTTGACCGAGTTCCTGCCCCCCAATTCCTACAGAAACCGTGGCGTCTTCGTTGAAGCGGATCAACGCCGACGATCCCGCATTCGGTGGCATCGCAGGCGCCTTCCACATGATCGCCAGACCCTTGCCGCGCAACTTGTGCGGAGCGCTGGAGGATTCCTTCTCACCCCAATCGATCGCCTCGGCAGCCTTGGCAGCGCACTCAGCCACACCGATGGGATGAATCGCCGAGCCGGTGGCCGTGATCGAACCTTCGCGCAGGCAATTCTTCAAACGAAACTCAAGTTTGTCCATGCCGAGCTCTTCGGCAAGCTGGTCCATCGTCTGTTCGATCCCCCAGTGGATCTCGGGCATGCCGAAGCCTCGCATCGGTCCTCCAACCGGATGGTTGGTATAGACGCAGTACGAGTCAGTCCAAACATTCGGCACATCATAAGGTCCTGTGCACGAATAACCTGCAGCCCGCGTGATGTTGACACCGTATTCAGTGTAGGCGCCCGCATCCCAGTAGTATTCGGTTTTCATTGCCACGAGTTTGCCGTGCGCATCGGCGCCAACCTTGATCTTGGCCACCAATCCCTGCCGGACGAAGGCGCAGTAGAACTCCTCTTCGCGCGTCAGGCGGACTTTCACGGGATGGCCGGGCACCTTCTGCGCCATGATCACTGCCAGGGCCTCCATCGAGACGCCTGCCTTGGATCCAAAACCGCCGCCCACAAAAGGCGAGATCACGCGCACATCGCGCGGCGACATCCCTAGCGACGCTGCGATGAGATCACGCTGTGCGAATGGGGATTGGCTGCTAGCCCAAAGCGTGATCTGCCCGCTGCGATCCTGCTTCGCCACAGTGATGTGTGGCTCGATGGGTGTATGCTGCACATGCGGAACGCGATACTCTCTTTCGACGATCACGCTGCACTCCGACCATGCCTTTTCCACATCTCCCTTGCGCAGCTTGAAATGATTGGAAATGTTGGTGCCGTGTTTGGGATAGATGAAGCTGGCCACGGTGTAGTCTTTCAGTTGCGGGTGCAGCAATGGGGAATCCTTCTGCACTCCCGCAACCGGATCCAGTACTGGTTCCAGCACTTCGTATTCAACCTCAACCAACCGGGAGGCCTCTTCTGCAAGATTCTCACTCGTGGCGACAACGCCGGCAACCGGATCACCCACGTAGCGCACGCGTTCTTTGCAGAACGTATAGCGATCCTTCAGGTACAACCCGAAGCGATCCTTGCAATCCTCGCCGGTCACAACGGCCTTCACACCCGGCAGCGCTAACGCCTTGCTGACATCGAGACGCTTGATGCGCGCATGCGGATGCGGGCTACGCACGATGCGGCCGTAGAGAAGATCGGCGCCGAATTGAATATCGTCCGTGAACTTCGCCTCTCCGGTCACTTTGGGCAAGGCGTCAATGCGCGGCACACTCTCGCCGATCGGAGAAGGAAAGCTCTTGGGACCCACCTTCTCAGTCACCTCAGCCTCCCTTCGCTGCAATCTTGACGGACTCTACGATGCGCACGTACCCCGTGCAGCGGCATAGGTTTCCGCGCAGCGCCTCCTTGATCTCATCTTCCGAGGGCGAAGGAGTTCGATCCAGAAACGCCCTCGCCGAGATCAACACGCCCGGTGTGCAGAAGCCGCACTGCGTGCCGCTGACCTCAATCATGGCTTCCTGCAACGGATCAAGACCGCTTTCACTGGAAAGCCCTTCCACGGTGACGATCTCCGATCCATCGGCTTCCACCGCCAACACCAGGCAGGAGTTAACCGGTTCGCCGTCCATGATCACCGTGCACGCACCACATTCACCCGCTGCGCATCCGTTCTTGGCGCCCGTGAGCCCCAACCTCTCGCGCAACAGTGTCAGCAATACCATGTTTGAGGGCACTTCGGCCTGTTCCAGCACGCCATTGACCGTGAGGCTGATCTTATGCGTTGCCATCTAAGCCTCCCTCCCAAGCGCGGTCCAAACCGCGTGAAGCGCACGTCGAGCATGCACCTCTACCATCGCCGAGCGATAGCCAGCCGAGGCGCGCACATCATCAATCGGTTTTGCCGTCTTTCGCGCAGCCTGCGCAGCCGCAGAGATGGTCTCGTCGCCTATCGTCCGGCTTTCAAGGATGTCTTCGGCTGTAGGAACACGGATCGGAGTGGGTGCTACTGAAGATAGGGCCATTCGAAAGCGGAAACCCGACTCCGAAGTCTTGTCCGCATAGCCCAGCACTGCAACCCCCACAATTGCAAGATCGCCCTCGGCGTTGCGGCCAAGTTTCAGGTAGCGACCCACCGGGCCTTTTGGCGGCGGCGGGATCTCGATGCTTGTAAGGATTTCACCGTCCTGCAGCGCATTCTGGCCAGGACCGGTGAAGAAATCATGCGCCGGGATGCGCCTCTCACCATTCGAGCCCTGGGCAACGAGAATTGCTTCGAGCACCAGCGCCGCAGGCGCCGTGTCGGCTGCCGGAGAGGCGTTGCACAAATTGCCCCCCATCGTGGCGCGCGAGCGCAACTGATAGGAGGCAACTGATTGAGCAGCTTCGGCCAGCAGGGGAAAGCTCTTCACCACTTCCGGATGCCCGGCAAGCGTATTGAGGTCGACGGCCGCACCAATGCGGAGACCCTTGTTCCCGGTCTTTTGAATGGATTGCATCCCAGGAAGATGCTTTACGTCAACCAATATCGCGGGGGAAAACGCGCCGTCGCGCATTTGCACGAAGACGTCAGTACCTCCCATGAGCAAGCGGCTGGGCTTGCCGTTCTTGAGCAACTCTGAAACCTGCTCGATCGTCTCAGCGCGGATGTAATCGAATTCCGGCAGACCCGGACGGACAGATTTCATACTTACCTCTCTCCCAAGCAAATAGTGGCCATGTTGCTTCCCTATGCGCAGGAGCTTGACTCCAACTCAGCCGATCTCAGTTGCCCTCTGCTCCTCAGTGATCAGAGTTGGGCGCTTTGGCAGACGCAGTCACCAAACTTGGTCAATTTGAAGGATTTCTTCTTCTTCATCAGCGCTTCATATCGATCGTCATCCACAAAGGCAACAATGCGGCTGATACTCGCTTCGCCGTCGACAAAGCGCCATGGGAAGCAGCCGATTTCCACGCGCTCGTTGAGCAGCAAGTCGATGTCCCCACCCAAGCACTCGGCGTGAATGATGCCCTCGGGGAACATATCCAGATGCATCAATTGGTACTTATCATCGGTAAACACACCGGCCAAGGGCTTGCCGTACTTGGCTTGAAAGACGGCCTCAGCTTCCTTGGCTTGCCGCGGCATCCATTCGCGGATGATGGTGTTCATCGGATGGTCGGCGCTGCCACAATCCACACCCAGCCATTTGAGCTTCTTCTTGCGGCACCACTCGGCAAACTCGCGATCCGGACCAGGATGCTTGACCATGTATCGGATCTCATCCGCCTTGGGCTGATCCCATCCATAGCGATGGTAGCCGGTGTGGATAAGCAGGATGTCGCCCTCGCGCACGTCCGCTCGCTCCTCCACCATCTTCGAGGTGTAGATCTCATAATCGCCACTTGCGTCCGAAAGGTCAACAATCACCCCGGGGCCGAACAAATAATCGAAATCTAGCGAGGCGATGTCCTTCCCCGGAGTATAGAAATGGATCTCGCCGTCCAAGTGCGTACCAATGTGATTGGAATGCGTCACGAGCTGGCCATTTGCCCCGTTGGGCGCCAAGCGCTTGAAGTACTTGACCTGTAACGGCTCATAGGTCGGCCACGGGGGTGTCCCGATTCCAAGCGGTATAGAAAGATCGATGATTTTCATCTGCTGTTCAACTCCTATGCGTCCTTGATCTTCAAAGGTCGCCAAGATCCTTCAGTTCACTACCAACCCTTCACGGCCTCGAATGCCTGTTGAAAGCACTGCTCCGGTGCACGCAGCACTCCAGCGCCTACCATGCCGATGCCCGGATCCTTGTGCGCGATCCCGGTATTCAACTTGGGAAGGATGCCTGTCCGCGTCACGAGCCGGATATCAATTCCTGTAGGAGTGCCGCGAAAATCAAGCGCGGGGATGGTGAAATGACTGTGCTCAGCGAAGCATATCTCGTAGACCTCGAGCGTCCAACGCAGCGCATCCTGCGCAGTGCCGCCTACAAAGCTGGCAATGGCAGGGGCCGCGGCCATGGCAAAGGCACCAAAGCCTGCTGTTTCCGTGATCGTGCTGTCACCGATATCGGGATTTGCGTCGTCAGCGCTGAATCCCGGAAGGTAGAGACCTTCGACCATACCGGCCGGAGCGACAAACCAACGCTCAGGATCGCCAGCCAAGCGGATGCCAAAGTCCGTTCCGTTGCGCGCCATCACGGTCACGATCGTGGAACCTTGTATGCCCTCGGCGGGTTCGAGCATCGCTTTGGCCGCCGGCATGGATAGATTCAGGAAGAAGTGATCGTTTCCGTCGATGAACTCGATCACCTTGGCCAAGCGTTGGCTATCCTTACAGGTTCTTGCCATGCTCGGCGCTAGGGCGCGTAGCAGCAGAGAGGTCCCCGCACGATTGCGGTTGTGGCATTCATCTCCCATGTGCAGTGCCTGGGCGATGAGCGATCGCAGGTCGATCGGTCCGGAATCCTCCAAGGCAGCTGCCAACGTGGGGTATAGATCATTCCCCATCCAGTGCAGGTGCGCGTAGACCTCTTCACCGTAGGCCCCGTAGCGCAAGACCTTGCCCAGACCTTCGTTCAGGGTGCAATACGCCTTGTTGCCAAACTCAGCGTTCTCGATGATCCAGACAGGCATCGAGGGTGAGATGACGCCGGCCATGGGTCCTACTGCGTGGTGGTGATGGCATGGATCGAAGGTGATCTCCCCGCCAGCTGCCAGCTTCATAGCTTCCTTGGGTGAGGCCGCTAGCCCCTCATAAACCAGCGCTCCCATCGCTGCCCCACGTGTCGGGCCACACATGCGCTTCCAACCAATAGGAGGACCGGCGTGCAGGATGGTACGCTCGCCCATACCGGGGATCACATTCCTCGCCAGATCAAGCCCCACCAGCATGGGCCGTCCCTTCATGATGCGCTCCACGACCTTGCGGTTGGCTGCGTCTATGGATACGCCCTCGCTGGTGTGCGTCAACCAGGGGACGTCTTCAGGTGGTGGACGCCAATCCACGTCCACCACCGGCGTCCCCTGTTGGCGAACGCTCTCGGCGAGCAATTCAAGGCCCACGTTGACGACCGAGAGCGGTTGGCCGAACAGATCCTCAAGCCGGTTCGAAGGTGAGGCCATAGACCTTTTGGTCACCGATCATGCGTACCGAGTCCCACCCCGCTTTGAGCTTCATACCGATCTTGGGACTCTCCGCCAGGATAACTCCCAGCGCTTTAACCCCGTTGTCGAACTCCACTACACCAAGCACCCGTCCGCGTTCGTCGAAGCCCCATGGAAGCTGCTCGACGATCGTGAAGGTGAGTAGTTTTCCTTTCTCAGAGGGGGTAATTTCTTCAAACTCACGTTTGTGGCATTGCAGGCAACGAAAATGATGCGGGTACATCACCAATCCGCAACTCTTGCATTTGTATGCGGTGATGTTGCTCATGATTTCCTCCGCAGGACGAAGGCAAGCACGTTGTTTCCGAAGCCTCCGAAGTTGAGTGAAAAACCAGTGGTGGCTTTCTTGACCTGTCGGTCTCCAGCCTCACCACGCAGCTGCCATACCAATTCGACGGCTTGCGCCACGCCGGTAGCGCCGACGGGATGACCCCGCGCCTTCAGGCCGCCTGAGGGATTGATGGGCAGCTTCCCGCCAATACGGGTTTCCCCTGCCTCCAAGGCTTTAGCCCCTTCTCCCTTGGGGAAGAAGCCAGCGTGTTCACTCTCGGCGATCTCCAGTATCGTGAAGGCGTCGTGCAACTCGGCCACGTCGACATCCTTAGGCTTCAAGCCCGCCATCGAAAAGGCCCGCTCGGAGGCCACAGTAACGGCCTTCAGGTCGGTTGGATCGCTGCGCTCCTGAAGGGTATGCGTATCGGTTGCTTGGCCGACTCCGTCGATAGTCACGATCGGCTTATTCAGTTCCTTGGCGATCTCTTCGGTGGTCAGTAGCACCGCAGCCGCGCCATCGCTGACCGGACAGCAGTCGTACAGATGTAGCGGATCCGCCACAATCGGGCTGTTGATATGAGCCTGCGGATGCGTGAGAACGCCCTCCATAGTGATCTTCATTCGGATGTGAGCATAGGGATTGAGCAGGCCATTCTCCTGATTCTTGATCGCAACCATGGTCAGATGCTCACGCGTGACTCCGTACTTCTCCATGTACAGACGAGTGAACAATCCCGCAAGCGCTGGAAGGGTGACGCCGTAGATATATTCGGCGCTTGGATGGGTCATGGCTGCCACGATGTCCGTGGCCTTGGGGCCGATAACCTCGCGCATCTTCTCCCCGCCCACAACCAGCACGATATCAGCATAACCGGAGGCAACCGCTAGGAAACCGTTCTTGATTGCTGATCCTCCTGATGCGGGTCCATTCTCGATGCGGTCAGCCGCGGCCGGCATCAAGCTCAACCGGTCTACCAGCGCACTGGCAACCGAAACCTGGTGGTTGAACAAGCCGGAGGCCATGTTGCCAACGTACACTGCATCAACCGCTCGATCTCCCAGTCCGGCATCATCCATCGCATTCAATCCCGCGACGGCCATCATGCCTACCAAAGAGTCTTCATCCCGTCGCTCGAACGGGATCATGCCAGCTCCTGCAACGACGACGGGTCTCATTGGACCAACCTCCTCTTTGCTCCCAGGATCTTTTCCAGAATGTCATCCTCGCTGGCGATGATGATCTCCCGCTCGGCAACTTCCATCAGGTCAGCGGGGACCGGACGCTCGCCTGCCACCAAGCGATCCTTGTTGCGGAAATACAGGTCGCGCGTCAGGGCGAAGGGTGTTGCTCCACCTAGTTCGTGCTGTCCATCGCGCTTCTCAAGGCCGTATTCGATCATCCAGCGTCGAAAGCCAATTGGGCTCTCAGCCGTTATCAGCACTTCTTTGCGCCCCAAGTACTCGATCGAGTATTCCATCTTGGCTGCGAACAGATGCGCACCAATACGCAGCCCGCGCTCGATGGCCAGCGTGTGTAAACTGATATCAACCTCAGGCGAGAAGCTGCGAGTATTTACGATGCCGACCAGCAAACCTTCGATCTGGCCGACCAAGCAGAACTCGTCGCGCACGCGATAGCGATACCAGCCCAGCAGCTCTGCATACAAGCGCGCTCCGACGATATCGTAGTAGTCGCGCTCCACCTCGAGAGTCGGTTTCACCGCCTGCAGCAAAGTAGGCACCACATCTCTCGTGACCTGCCTGATCACCAGCTTGCCCCCTGTGGCAAGCGTAATGACTTTTGCCGGATAGGGTGGCATGTACATCTCGGGTGGTCTTAGATATGCTTCAACCTCTATGTCCATATTCGATTCCTCCTGGGGTTCAAGACCCTCCTACGAAGATAAGTCCCATCAACATCTCAGCGCTCTCATCCGTCGTCGCAAACGATCAAAGCCGCCAATTCCGCGGCCATGGCGTTGCTGCCAAGAACGGTGGCGCCAGATTCTTCCAAAATCGACTGCTGCCGGCTTAGTTTCTGAGGATCTGATTCTGTTCCGGTTACCGAGGTAATCACGATCAGTTCACGGTCATGTTCCTTGGCCGATCGAATGCACTCGGCGATCACAGGACCCAGTTCACCGCCTGGGTCCGGATGGGCTCCGTATCCGATTACTACATCTAGCTGGATAACCGCTACCGCAGCATCCCGCGCTTCGCTTGCAAGCCTTCGTAGTCGCAGGTCTTGATCGATCATGGGATGAGGCCGTCCAACTGTGAATTCCTCTTCGCCCAGATCCAGCGCGGAGTGCTCGCGGCTCTTATGCACATCGGTCAGCCTATACTCCGGCGAGCGCGGCCGATTCGACCAGACTTCAGATACACGCTTTGACCAAATCAGCACCGACTCGTCACACAACGTTCCCCCGCTGAACAACCCTCGCAGATACTTCTGCCCCGGATTCAGCCCACTGCGCAAAGCCTGCGCCTTTTTCTGCAGATCTCGCACCTTGACGGAATGTTTCGCTAGGGATTTAGCTGGGTCCTTTCCTTTGGCCAGCGCCGCGGCGATGAGACTTGCTTCATGCAAGGTGCCCGCCCGACGCACATTCCCAGTCACCTTCGTCTCTGAAATACTGCCTTCGTCACCGCCCATGAACATCACTACGGCCGGAATGCTCCCTGCCTCCAACGCATTCTCAACTTTGCGCGCAACCTCGGCCGAGGGGAGCTTCGAGATTGCGATCAAGACCTTCGTCTCCGGATCCCGCTGTAAGGCATCCAGGGCATGAAACATCATCAGGCCTCCGACCTCATCCGATAGGTCGCGACCTCCAAGGCCAATCCCCTGTGAAATTCCGATCCCTTGCTGAGCAAGCAGCGAACTCACTTCCTGTAAACCGGTTCCTGCCGCCGAGAGTATGCCCACCGGGCCGCGAGGGACTGCATTGGCGAAGCCAAGTCCGGCTCCATTGATGATCGCCGTACCCGCTCCCGGCCCCATCATCAAGAGATTCTGCTCAACCGCATAGCGCTTCAACTTGATTTCATCTTCAGCCGAGACATTGTCACTGAAGAGCAGTACGTGAGATCCCTGTTCAAGCGCCTGCCAAGCCTCATCGGCGGCATACTGGCCGGCCACGGAGATCACAGCTACATTGGCGCCACCCTGAGAACGAATGGCTCCGCGCACGCTACGCGGTCTTTGCTCAACCGCCTCCGTCCGCGGCATCGAACCATGCGCCAGCAATTCCTCTGCCAATTCAAAGGCACGGCCCGCAGATGCGCTATCACCTTTGACAACCACGATTAGATCATCCGAACTGGCAGATTTGACCTCAGGTGAAAGCAGCCCAGCTTGAGATAACAGACCCTTGTTAGCCTCGGTCCCCATGACCAAGGCGGCGTCATCAACTCCTGGAATCGCCCTCAGGTCGCGAGCGACGCTCATCAGAGTGACTGAGTCATGGTAGAGGCTGGGTTTGATGACCGCTCGGACTGCCAATGCAGCCTCCCGATAGGCTTTCAACGCCCTGAAGCCGGTTGGAATTCCGGAATCATGGATGTGCGCTTGATACTGAACTCTTCGCACGGCCTGTGCGCAGAAGAAGGAAGCGCGACGCTCGCGCCCTCAAGTAGCGCTCCTATACTACCTCAATATTGGCCTGATACGGTAGAGCGCGCAGCAGAGGATTCGAACCAATAAATAGCACGAAGCTGCAGGGCATATGATGGAGTTTGCGAATTCTTTCTCGGGATTGGATTGGCCGGCAACCGCCCAGATGAGGCCCTGGTTCTAGTCATGCCCTTGCATTCAACATGCGCCGCCGAGCCCCCCATTTGGTGACTTCTGCCACCAGCCCCGGCACGATCAGCAACGGCAACACGACGATCCATTGATCCAAATTCAATGGAACCGTATCGAAAATGGGCTGAAGGAACGGAGCATAGATCACAGTCAGAAGCAGCAACGACGATGAGGCGAATGCATACAGCATGGCTCGGTTGCTGAACAGGCCAATTCTGATAAGTGGGTAGTTCTCTGAGCGTGACGTAAACGCCCTGAGCAGCTCAGAAAACGAAAGCGTCACAAATGCCATCGTCGCTGCCACACCGGGCGCATCAGGGTAAGCCCTGAGGCCGAGTATGTATGCTCCCAGCGTTACTGCGCTGATGGCGACGGTTTGGATGCCGATCCTAAGCCACATAGGGCGATTGATAACCGGCTCCTCAGGAGGCCGGGGAGGGACATCCATGGTATCCGGATCGCCTTTTTCCAAGCCCAAGGCAAGCGCGGGCAAGCCATCGGTGATGAGATTGAGCCAAAGCAGTTGGATGGCGGTCAACGGAGATGGAAGCCCGGCAAGGATTGCAGTCAAGATCACTGCGATCTCTGCCAAGTTGCATGAGAGTAAATAGAAGACGAATTTACGGATATTGGCGTAGATCACCCGCCCTTGCTCGACCGCGGCTACGATGCTGGCGTAGTTGTCATCGGTGAGCACCATGTCGGCGGTCTCTTTGGCTACGTCGGTGCCCGTGATGCCCATGGCCACGCCAATGTCAGCGCGCTTTAGAGCGGGAGCATCGTTGACGCCGTCACCCGTCATGGCTACGACCTGCTGGTTCCGCTTGAGCGCATCTACGATGCGAACCTTGTGCTTTGGTGAGACGCGTGCGTACACATCGGCTTCCATTACCTTTTCCAGCAACTGCGCCTCGTCCATGCCATCCATCTCGCGCCCGGTGCACACAGGCTGTCCTTCCTCAGTCAGACCAATTTGCACCCCTATAGCATGCGCCGTGTTGGGATAGTCGCCGGTGATCATCACCGTGCGAATACCAGCGCTTCTGGCTTTCACGATCGCCAGCGGCACCTCCGCGCGCGGCGGATCGATCATGCCGAAAAGCCCGACAAACGTC
The DNA here is from genome assembly GCA_030673735.1 of Anaerolineae bacterium. Lineage (GTDB taxonomy): Bacteria > Chloroflexota > Anaerolineae > Anaerolineales > E44-bin32 > W1033. The sequence continues at coordinate 6,267 of DAOVIK010000002.1, read as the reverse complement.
AGCCCCTGCTCCACTTCGTCTGCAGCTCCGTCAAGCTCATCGCCCGGCGAAATCCGGTAGGCAACTGCTAGAACTCGCAGCGCTTGCTCTGCCAACCCATCATTGGCCTTGAGAATTCGCTGCTGCACATCATCCGTCAGTGGGAGGGTCTGATCGTTCCTGTCCTGATAATGACTGCACAAGTCCAGGATTACATCAGGGGCGCCCTTCGTGGCCGCCACCTTCCATTCACGGTGGCTCAAATCGTAGAATGGACTCACATCGTCCGGACGAGGATCCTTCACGATGTGCAGCGTGGTCATTCGCTTGCGAGTCGAGTCAAATGGTATCTCGCCGATGCGCGGGTACGCCTGCTCGAGATCGACTCGCTCCGCTCCAGCCTTGGCAGCGGCAACGATTAATGCCACTTCCGTCGGGTCGCCAACCACGCGATAGGATTCACCCTCTTCGGTTTCAATTCGCTCGAATTCGGCATCGTTATTGAGTACCGCAACCCACAGTGCCGTCGTGCAGGCCGGGTAATCGGCCAGGTCGACCGGCTTGCCATCAACGAGGAACGCCGTAGCCTGAGGATGACTATCCCCCGTTACCGTAAGATCGTCTCCATCGACCGAGATCTTAGTAACGGCCATGCGATTCTGAGTCAGCGTGCCGGTTTTGTCAGAGCAGATTACTGTCGTGGAGCCCAACGTCTCAACAGAAGCTAAGCGTCGAACAAGGGCATTCCGCCGTATCATTTCGCGCATGCCCAGCGCCAGCGTGATCGTAACCACTGCTGGCAGGCCTTCCGGCACCGCTGCCACTGCCAAGCTCACGGCTACGAGGAACATCTCCAGCGGCTGAAATCCACGCATGTAGCCCACGATGAAGACCAATCCGCAAACCGCCAGCGCCGCCCATCCGAGCACTTTGCCGAGCTGATCCAGTCGCCGTTGCAGAGGCGTGTCCTCTTCCTCCACGGATTGCAGCATCGTGGCAATCGTGCCGATCTCTGTGCGCATGCCGGTTCTCACAACAAGACCTCGGCCGCGGCCATATGCTCCAAGGGTTCCCATGAAGGCCATGTTCAACCGGTCTCCTACGTGAACTTCGCTGTCCAAGACTGCAAGAGCATCCTTATCCACGGCAACCGATTCGCCGGTTAGCGCGGCTTCCTCCACGCGCAAGTTGAAGGTTTCAATCAAGCGCAAGTCGGCGGGTACATAATTGCCAGCCTCGAGGATCACGACATCCCCCGGTACAAGCTCGCCAGCAGGAAGTGGTTGTCGATGGCCATCACGAATCACTTGGGCTTCAGGCGCTGCCAGCTTACGCAAAGCCGCCAGTGCTTCCTCGGCGCGATGTTCCTGTATCACGCCCAATGCGGCATTGATAATCACAATGGCCATGATGGCCCCCGCCTCAATGAACTCGCCCAATAGGGCAGAGACGATTGCCGCCACGATCAGCACAATCACAATGAAATTCCTGAATTGCCCCAAGAGCATGTGCCAGATGCCTGGCCGGGGCGCTTCAGCCAACTCGTTGCGACCGTACATCTTCAGACGATAGGCAGCATCTGAGGCCGAAAGACCGCGCACGCGATCCGTCCGCTGAAGGTTGGAGGCATCCTCAGCCGACATTGCGTGCCAAATCTTCTGATCCATATTGGAATCTAACGGCATTGAACTCGAATGCTCGGGGGTCGCTGACAAGGTTGGTGCTTTCCCTCCACACGATAACGTGAGGGCTCTGTTCCCTCACTCGTCGGATTATATCATTCGCACCCCCAGGACCCCCCTGACGATCAACCCCCAGCAGGCAGACTTCTGCAGTGTGACGGTTCCGGTCCCTTAGAGAATCCTCAGTGTGGATCCTTGTAGAACTCGGTTGGCTGATCCGGGTAGTAGTGGAATACCGGAAGCTCGGGATAGTATCCCATCAACTCCTCGTCCTTTTCGATCCCGCGCGAGATCGCCAGCAGCAAATCCCCCTCCATGTAGGGTGGCCCAAGCGTGATCAGCATGCCGTACTCATACCAGCTTTCCACAGTGTGAACGATGATCAATGATCTTCCTAGATCAGCGTCCTGTACGGGCTGCAAGGCCGCGCGATCAACGCCGTAAAGCCCTTGCATTCCGCCTATCCTAAGAGGAAGATACGAGGTGATGTTTACCAGGATCAACAATGAGATCAACACCACACTGCCTACGCGACGCTGGAATAGCCAGCGCGAGGCTTGTCCAATCCACCCTCCAAGCCAAGCCACTCCCAGAGCGCTTGTAATCGATAGCCCGGGAAGAGCTTCATAGTAGTAGCGGGGTCCGAAAAGCCAGGACCCTACCCAGTAGGCCAAGTGAACGACGATCAAACTTAGAAACACCGCGAACGCCAGCCATCCGTCCCGATTGCGGCGCAAGGCCACAATCCCAAAGGGCAAGAACAGCCATGAGAGGTACGGCCACCCGAATACATCATGAACAGCAGACCGCATGCTAAAGAGCATGTTGCCCAAGCCCGAGAGCAAGCCATGGCCATCCTCACCTCTCCCACGGCCAGGTCCGAAGCCTACCTGGTCGTAAGGCCACCAAAGTGTGTAGGGATTGAGCCAGGGTTTCCCTGTTAATGCGGCCTGCCACAACGGGAGTAGCGACGCAATTGCCACGACAAGCACGGCCGTGAGTACTGCACATATACGTTGCTTCCGGCTACCTCGGATCAGGATGATCGCACCGTGGACCGCAAATGGAATAGCCACACCCACGGCTGTCAGCGGGCGCGTCAACACCAAAGCTCCCAAGGAGAGCCCAGCAATCAGGACCAAGAGCCAGGCAGGCACTTGGGGCCTTTTGGAATCCAGGGCCGCCTGGCGCGGAAACATCTCCAGCCACGCCAGTATGAATGCCAAGACCAAGAATAGACTTAGGGAGTGGGGCATGATCGTTGCCGACAGCATGAGCAGCATTGGAGAAACAGCAGCCAGCAACGCGGCAAGAAGGCCGATCTCAGGGCGAGAGATCTTGCTCCCCAATCGATAGATCATCCAAACCGCTAGCCCGGCCAGCAACGGATTCACCAAGTAGGGGTTTCCGGCACGTACACCAAGCGAGAGAGTCGCCGGCCAACCGGGAGGGTACTTGGCAAAACGTCTCCCCTCATAATCAATGACGAACGGCACAAGGAATGCTCGCGGCAGTGGTGGGGATGGGAGATAGACCTCGTTCTTTGCCATCGCATGCGCTTGCCACAGGTTGGCGAACTCATCCTCTATATGCGGCACGTTTTCAAATATGTTGTGCGCAATCCAAGCGCAAGCCACCGCAGTCATAATAGCCAGCGCCAAAGCTAGAAGGGAGCAGGTGCGTGATCTCACACCGCCTCCGGAGGAATGTCGGCGCCGACTGCCTGAATCGCCCGCAACGCCGCATCGCGCAAGCGCGCGTTCGAGACCAATACACCATAGTTGCGGCTAAGCTGTCGGCCAGCCGAAAAATCCAGCGCTGCGCCCCGCAGATCGGTCACGCGACCGCCTGCCTCCTCAACAATGATGAGGCCAGGCGCCTGATCCCAGGTATTCTCCTTGCGGTCCGGGTTCCGCGGAGAGTTCAAACGAAAGATCAAGTCAGCCCCTCCAGCGGCAAGCACTGCGGACTTGGCCTGGCTGTCCATCCGCGTCGGCTCTGGGCGGATGCCAAGCACGCTGATCAGTTGAGCCATCGCTTCCTCGTCTGTGTGGTCCGATTCGACCGAACGCAGCAAGCGCGCCGCAGACGGCTCATCTTCATCGGAAACACGTAGCCGCTCGAGCAGCTTCCCTTCCATGGATGCGGCCCACGCGCCCTGACCGCGGATGGCTATAACCGCACTTCCCGCGCCTCCCAACGCGGGTTGTAGGCTGTGGTCCAAGTTGGGACATCCCATAGCGCCCAATACGACCTGCCCGGCCTCTATCAGGGCCAACGCCACGACGTACTGCTCCCCGCGCAGAAATCCCTTCGTGCCATCGACCGGATCGAGAACCCAATAGCGTGCCCCGGGCTCGCCGGCGCCTCGGTCGATCCATGCGCAAATCGCTTGCTCATCTGCATTTGGCAGGAGACGACTGACATACGCCAACACCGCTGCAAGCGCGTCCTCACCCTGCGGAGCCGCCAAGGCAGCGCTTCCTTCTTCTGCGACCAAGGAATCATCGGGGAAGACCTCATGCAGCATTTGCGAGATCACTGCCTGCGCGGTGTAGTCGGCCACCGTCACCGGTGAAAGATCGTCCTTTTCACCAGGCAGCGCACGCACCTCCCCTTGAATTTCACGCGCAAGCCCAGCTGCGAGAGTCACGACTCGCAGGGCTGTCTCTGCTTCTAAGCCATATCGCTCAAACAAGGGTAACTCCCGTCAACATCGCTACCTGTGCCGCGTTCCCCAAGAAAGGACGGCGGTCGCAGGTCGCGCGCGTCCACACAAATTAATCGCACGCACCATTTCTGCCTTCGGTACAATTCTACGCGTTTCTCCAAGGAGGGGTATTATGCGTCTTAGGCTGACTTTCTTGATCTTTATCGCTGCAGCATGCACACCGATCAGCCAACCTACATCCGACATCCCGACGTCAGCCGTCCCCACTGCCAGCGCGACATCAATCGTCCCTATAGCCAGTGCGACCAGCACCACTCATCCCACTATGACGCCCGATGTCGTCGCGACACCGACATCAACGCCGATTCCAAACGCTGACGTGTTCCCGGATCCATCATCTCTTCTATGGACACGCGTTGTTGATGGGCTGCGCGACCCGCTCGATCTGCAGCATGCGGGTGACGATCGCCTGTTCGTGGTCGAGCAGGCGGGTGTGGTGCGAGTGATCGAAAGCGGCGTATTGCACGAGCAGCCGCTGCTTGACATTCGCCAGCGCGTGGGCTCACGTGCCAGCGAGCAGGGTCTCCTCGGATTGGCATTCCATCCGGATTTCGCCGACAACGGCTTCTTCTACATCAATTACACCGATCTTGGAGGCAACACCATCGTCGCACGCTATCAAATCGACACCACCAGCGAGTTGGCGGACCCCGCAAGCGAGATGATCTTGCTGCGCATTGAGCAGCCCTATGCCAACCACAACGGCGGCGGCCTGGCTTTCGGCCCTGACGGGTACCTCTACATCGCCACAGGCGATGGAGGCTCGGGCGGGGATCCCCTCAACAGCGGCCAGCGCCTGGATACCCTGCTGGGCAAGCTTTTGCGGTTGGATGTCGATGCTGCTGAGCCATATGCCATCCCTGCGGATAATCCTTTCGCTACTGGAGGAGGCCTTCCCGAGATTTGGGCCTACGGCCTGCGGAATCCCTGGCGATTCGCATTCGACAGGGGCAGCGGTGACTTGTTCATCGGAGATGTAGGACAGAATCGCTGGGAGGAAGTGGACTTTCTCCCCGCCGGATCCCCCGGCGGCGCCAATTTCGGCTGGAATCTGCGCGAGGGCAGTCATGCGTTCGCCGCCGGCGAGGCGCAGCAGCTTATCGATCCGGTTGCCGAATACGCCCATGAGGCCGGCTGCTCCGTGACCGGGGGCGTTGTGATTCGCGATCCTGCACTGCCCGAATGGCAGGGAATCTATCTATATGGTGATTATTGCTCCGGGACGATCTGGGGTCTTCTGCGCGCTGCTGTGGGCAGTTGGCAGAGCATGGACCTCTTCAACACGGACTACAGAATCGCTTCCTTCGGAGAGGATGCCTCGGGCGCTGTCTATCTCGTCGATCTGCGCGGCGCGATCTACCGTCTCGAACGAACGCCCTAACATGACACAAAGAAGGACGGCCGCTTGAAGCGGCCGTCCTTTATTTTGCAGTTGCAGATAGCGCTCGACTCGCGCCCCTGCCCAGGCGCAACGCGAACAGCAAGCTCGCCTCAATTCTTAAGGAGCCAGGGTTACCTCGACGCTCGAGATGTGATAGTCCCCGACATAGGCGACACTGGGATCCCGCACCACAATGCGCCCCGGACCAGCACTGCCCACCACGTAAGTCACGGTGTCATCGAAGGGCCCTGGCAAACCGATATCCGGCGCGCTGGTCATGATCGGCTTGCTGCCCACAAGGCTGCCCGATTGATCGTACACGTCGATGACCAACGTCTGTTCAAAGCTGGCGAGAGCGAAGCCGCGCACGCGCACCGTCCCCCCTGAGATCACCTGCCCCAGAGTCGGCATCTCGATGTGTATCTGCTCGGGATAAGCTGGAGCAGGCACAATGTTCGCAGGCCCCGCGGCGGAGAGAATCACGCTAACGGTCT
>DAOVIK010000346.1 GCA_030673735.1 Anaerolineae bacterium | reverse complement strand
CCGTCTCATATTATGCGTCCATCCGGCCTACCAACTATGCACGCGAGGAAGAAGCGCGCGCTGCAAAAGAGATAGCCAAAAGAGAAAAGGCGGCAAAATAATAGACGAAGAAGATTTGAAACAGACCAACGGCTGGGGCTACAACGCAGATACTGAGATCATGTTCCCCATGCGTGTAGCGCCCAAGCTGCGCGAAGCGCGCGGTCGAGCCTGGAGAAAGCTGGTTGATCGCGTTTCCAGTGAGTCCGAAGCTTCCCTTTCCCATCTGGGGTTCACTCTGCTTTTCGTGCGTCTGAGTGGTTGCCTCACGTGCCATGCGGATTCCTACCGGGCTATGCGAGGCTGCACCGCCTGCTCAATTCATGCCATCCGGCGCTTTCGCGGAGATGACAAAGACCTGATCGCGCTATACGAACGCGCCAAGGATGAAGTCGAGGAATATCTTCAAGCGACGGAGCTCTCGAAGAGCGAGCAAGTTGCAGAAATCATGGGAGAAGGTTCATGAGTGGTAAGAAAAGCAAGGTCACCGAGGAGAGCGTGTTGGAGGCCTTGAGCAAGGTTAATGACCCGGAGCTGAACCAGGATCTTGTCTCTTTGGGGATGATCAAGGACGTAGTCGTGGAGGGGGATAATGTCTCGCTGGTGGTTGAGTTGACTACGCCGGCATGCCCGCTGCGCACCCAGATCGAGCGCGATGTGCGCCAAGCCGTGGAGGCGATCCCGGGAGTGAAGGAAGTTGATGTGCAAATGAGTGCGCGCGTGCCGCATGGTAGGCAGGCCATGCGAACGCCGGATGCACCGATGCGCAATGTGGTGGCGGTCGCCTCAGGCAAGGGCGGCGTCGGCAAGACTACCGTTGCGGTAAACGTCGCTGCTGCATTGGCCCGCATGGGCGCACGGGTTGGACTGCTGGACGCGGACATATATGGCCCCAATGTGCCCACGATGCTGGGGTTGGACCAGCTACCTCCAGCCAGCGAGTCAAGGCTTGAGCCCGCAGAGGCGCATTGCGTTCGGGTGATGTCGATCGCCTTCCTCGTTCGTCCGGACCAGCCGCTTATTTGGCGTGGACCGATGCTGCATTCTGTCATTCAGCAGTTCATCACAGAAGTCAATTGGGGTGAACTGGACTACTTGATCGTCGATCTCCCACCGGGAACCGGGGATGCCCCCCTCAGTTTGGCACAGTCGACACCTCTGACGGGGGCGATCATCGTTACGTTGCCGAGCAAAGTGTCCACTCAAGATGCACATCGCAGCGTGGAGATGTTTCGGGCGCTTCAAGTGCCGATCCTGGGCGTTGTTGAAAACATGAGTTTCTTCGAATTGCCTGATGGAAATAAGATGGATGTCTTTGGGCAAGGAGGAGGGGAGACGTTTGCCGGCGAGGTTGGCGTTCCATTCTTAGGGGCAATTCCTATGGATCCAATCGTGCGCGAAGCCGGAGATACTGGCATGCCGGTGATCATCTCTCATCCTGATTCCAACGTCGGTACGGCATTGACCGCTATGGCTGAGCAAATCGCGGCCAAGGTAAGCGTCAGTGCATTGATGGACGAAGATGCTGTTCCGCTGGAAACCGCGGATTGAATGCACTCAGGGGGCAAGGTGGAAGGTCCCCCGGCACATAAGATGCATTCAAGGGAGCAAGGAACACAGATAGACCAGAGGCCGAGTCGCTTCCGGCCTCTTTTTGCTTTGTATGGAGGGCCATTATCCGGGGAGGGATTGTGGTACAGTAATCGTTGAACTTCGAGGTGAGCAATGGAGCAGAGAAAGACACGATCAAAGGTCCTGGCAATCCGCTTTAAAAAGCTGGGCAAGGTTTACTATTTCAATGCGGGAAACGTTTCGGATCTGAAGATCGGTGATTACGTGATCGTGACAACAAGCAAGGGCCGCGAGATGGGGGAGGTCGCCAGCTTCGTCGAATCAACTGCCAACGAGCCCAAGGGAGGCTGGAAATCCATCGAACGCCGTGCCACCGCTCAGGAGCTGGTCATGGCGCGCTTGTGGCGGCAGAAGGAATTGGAGGCGTTGATCAACTGCCGTGAGAAGGCGACGGAGCTCAAACTAACAAGCTTGAAGATTGTTGCGGCGGAGTACAGCTACGATGGATCGCGCCTCACGTTCCTCTGTACCACCGATGGCGAGGAGAAAGCGAATGTAAAGGCGCTGCGCTCGAAGATGGGTAAGGCATATCGCAAGTCGAGAGTGGAAGTGCGGCAAGTAGGTCCTCGGGATGCGGCCAAAGTGCTCAGCGGCATGGGCGCATGCGGACTGGATGCGCGTTGCTGCGTACGCTTCCTCACGGAATTCAGTCCGATTTCCATCAAGATGGCGAAGGCGCAGGGCGTTTCGTTGAATCCTCAGGAGATCACTGGCATGTGCGGAAGATTGCGCTGCTGCTTGGTGTAACACCAGAGAGCTTTGATTTAATGGTAAGCGGTTGCGCAGATTCATCTTTTATCTTTCCGGGTATTGTATGACTTGCT
>DAOVIK010000169.1 GCA_030673735.1 Anaerolineae bacterium | reverse complement strand
CGGCCGCGGCGAAGTCTCCGCCATCGAGTGGAAGTGGGGTTGGATCAATGATCAATGCCCCGTGCCCATTCTCGGCGAAGACGGCGGCATGTTTGAGCGTACTATCGGCGAGGGCAACAAGTAGGTTGTCTAAGCGGGTTTGATCGATCAAGCCGGTATGGTGCTCGAACATGGCTTCGATACCCGCCGGTCCCATTCGAAAAGCAAGCGTGTGGAAGTTGCCCACGTTAGCGATCAGGTTGCGTTCTCGAGAGCCGACCTTAGGATCAAGCGTGGCGCCCAGGATCGCTGCTGGCGCGGTATCCATCAATACAAAAGGACAATCCACCTCGGGAGAGCTATCAACGACCGATTTCATGCGTGTCATGAAAGGTGGGATGTCCGAGGCGAGATAGGCGAAGCCCGATAGGCGGTTGTGGGAGCGAATGCGATCTTCGAGATAGTCGAAACGGAATTGGCGATCAGATATTCCCGGTGGCGCAGCACCGTGATCGAAGACGGCCACTGCCACGGCTTGCGGATTGATATCGGCCCCCAACGCTGAAAAGGCGTTGACGATTGCCGGATAGTCGAAATCACGCAGCTCAATGCGCGATAGGTTCATGTTGGCGGCCTCATCTGCGCTGACCACTTCAACGCCCATCTCGCGTCGGACCAACTCAAGATCGTCGTTGAAGGTGCGCGCAGCCTCGGGCGTGGCGTAGATCTTGTGCCCTGCCTTTATGTGATCTTCGGCCGCCCAAGTGCTGGGACCTCCCCCCATGGTCACACCGACGAGAATCAAATCCTCGCCGAGGGCAGTGGCTTCTTGTATCTTGCGCCGGATCATCATGGTGGGGGATGGCATCACCAGCTTGAATCCGTTCTCGGGCGCGATACCGGATTGGAAGAGGTATATGTCCTGTGTACCGGTGCCAATGTCAACAGCTAGGATTTGCATTCAAGTCTTCCTCGTTGAGCGGACCTGCCGATTTGGAGGCGATGCATACATGATATCGCGTCTATGGCGGGGCATTGCGATTTAAGGGTGGAGATATAATACTCTAGTTGGCTTCCTGCGCGGGAGGTCGCGGGCGCTTGGCCCGTTGGCCCCGTCGTGCACATGAGTGATTTGGCGATTTAGATGGATCTCGGATCAGTTGAAGCGGAGTGGCACGAATACTCACGAGGATGGAACCGCAAGACCGATGAGGTGATCGGTGAGGCGATGGTTACCATCTACGTCAATGGTGTCGAGCTTGCGACCATCATGTGCACACCTCGTGAACAGAACCTATTGGGACTGGGCTTTCTCAAGAACGAAGGCATCATCGACAGGCTTGATGAGGTCGATCATGTCCATATTGGCGGGAATGGATGCTGTGTTGATGTGTGGCTCACGCGTGCATTCAAGGAACCCGAGCGGAAAATCACCACCTCGGGCTGCGGCAGCGGTGTGACTTTCAGTGATCCAATGGAGGCGATCGAACCACTTCAGGACAGCATGCAGGTCGATCCGGAGGAACTGGCATCGCTGCTCAATCACTTGCATACCCCGGAGAGTCTGCACGCGCGCGCTGGCGGCGTCCACACAGCCGGCCTGACGGACGGCAAGAAGGTGCTGCTCATCGCTGAAGATATCGGTCGGCATAACACGATCGATAGGCTGGCCGGAGCATGCCTGGTGAAGGCTCAGGAGACGCGCGGCCTTATCCTGCTGACGACCGGGCGCATATCTTCTGAGATGCTGCGTAAGGGATATGCGATGGGCTGCCCAATTATTACCTCGCGGACTTCCCCCACTTCGCTGTCGATTCAATTGGCCGACGCTGCCGGCATCACGCTGGTAGGCTACGCTCGCAGGGGGAAACTTCGCGTCTACACACACCCGCAAAGGCTGGGCGCCGAAGAAGGTTAGGAAAATTGTACGTACTAAGACCTGCGACGAGATACCTCGCCGCAGGCTAATTCTTTTGCTTCAATCCCCGATCTAGCGGGACTTGGGTTTCTCTAATCGAATGGCTGAAACCTTATACTCAGGGATTTTAGCGACTGGATCCAAGGTGTGATCTTGGGTCAGGCGATTGGCTGGTGCTTCCCGCCAATGAAAGGCCAAGAAGACGGTTCCTGGCGGCACACTATCCGATATCTTTGCCATGGTGCGAACTACGCCGCGACGGCTGTGGATTACGACCTCCCCGCCATCCTCGAGGCCGAGAGCCGATGCATCCTCGGCATTGATCTCGGCATAGGATCGCGGCTCACGCCAATGCAAGGGTCCACTTCGACGTGTCATCGTGCCTGTGTGGTAATGGTAAAGCACGCGGCCGGTTGTGAGCGTTAGCGGATACTCTTCGTCGGGCTGCTCGACTGGATCACGAGCCTCGACCGGATTGAATTTCCCCTTGCCGCGCGAGAACTTGCCGACGTGCAGGATTGGGGTTCCAGGGTGCTCCTTGTTGGGACAAGGCCACTGCAATCCGTTGCTGTCCAGGCGGTCGTATGCCATACCCGCATAGATAGGTGACGATGCGGCTAGCTCGTCGAATATCGCAGCGACATCAGAGAAGCTCCAGCGCTTCGCGGAGGCCTCCTTACCAAGCTTGTCTGCGACCAGCTTTGCAATGGCTGCAGTGATCTGCCAATCAGGAAGCGCCTCGCCCGGCGGATTGATCACTTTGCGGACGCGCTGCACACGGCGTTCGCTGTTGGTGAATGTCCCATCCTTTTCCAATGAGGACGCCGCCGGCAGCAAGACATGAGCCATGAATGCGGTTTCGCTGGGGAAGATGTCCTGAACCACCAGCAAGTCAAGATTGCGAAGGGCTTGCTCGACATGGTTCGTGTTGGGATCGGACATCATGGGATTTTCACCCATGACGTACATCGCCCGAACCTTGCCTTCCATTGCAGCATGAGTGGCCTCGACGATGGTCAAACCGACCTCGGCGGGAAGGTCTTCTACCTTCCAGGTCTTGGCCAGCTTCTTCCGAGCCTTTTCGTCGGTAACGCGCTGATAGCTCGGGAACACATTCACGAGACAGCCGACGTCGCAGGCGCCCTGGACGTTGGCCTGGCCACGCAGCGGGTTTACTCCAGTGGCGGGTTTGCCAATCTGCCCACAGAGCATGCTCAGGTTTGCCAGAGTCATGACGTTGTCAGTGCCATTGCTGCGTTGTGTGATGCCCATGGCGTAGAGGATCGTGCTGTGGCCGCGAGCGCCGTCGAAGCCCGAATCCCCTTGGGCGCGCTCGCCACGAGCATATAACCGAGCTGCCAGCTCGATTTGCTCCTCTGGAACACCGGAGGCAAGAGCGGCTCGCTCTGGTGTATAGTTTTCCAGAACCGCCGCGAATTCATCAAATCCCTCTGTCCTGGCTTTGACAAACTCCTCATCCAGCCAGCCTTCACGAATGATGACATGCATCATTGCCAGGAAGATGTAGATGTCAGTCCCTGGATGTGGCTGCAGAAAGAGGGTTGCGTGATCGACAAGAGGAATGCGGCGTGGATCGATGATGATGAGATTGGCACCTCTTTTCGCCGCTCGAACGACTTCGTAGCTGATAACTGGGTGGGCTTCAGCCGTGTTTGACCCGGTGATGAGTATGCAATCGGCGTCCCGGATCTCGCCGATGGAGTTGGTCATTGCGCCGCTGCCGAAGGCCTGCACGAGGCCTGCTACTGTGCTGCTGTGTCAAAGCCTGGCACAGTGATCGACATTGTTCGTTCCGATCACTGCGCGCATAAACTTCTGAAAGAGGTAGTTCTCCTCGTTCGTGCAGCGGGCAGATGCTAATCCTACAATCGCATCTGGCCCGGATTCTTGGATGATTTCAACCAGCCGCGATGAAACCGCACCAAGCGCGGTGTCCCAATCCACCAGCACGAAGTAATCTTCTACTGCTGGGTTCTCTATATCGAGCGGCGAGATTTCGGGAAGCTCCCAGGCTTTGGTCGTGATTCCCATAGAATAGGCCAGATCACGCCGGATCATGGGTTGAGTCAATCGCTCGGGGCTGGAGGCGTAATCCCATCCAAAGCGACCTTTGGTGCATAGGAATGGGCCGCTGGCTGATCCTTTGTCCACCGCTTGGGCATACAGGATTTCGCCGTTCTTCGCCGCATATTCGATTTGGCAGCCAACGCCGCAATAGCCGCAAATCGTTTGTTCGCGGTCCAAATCCCATTCTCGCCCCATATTGCGTCGCGAGACCGGCATGAGGGCCGCCGTTGGACAGACCTGTACGCAGTTCCCGCAGAACACACAGGTTGAGTCAAGCATTGGGCCATCATAAGGTGTGGCGATATGGCTCTTGAACCCACGCTCGGCGAAGTCGATCGCATGCACGCCCACGATCTCATCACAGACACGAACACAGCGACCACAGAGAATGCAATATTGGTGATCGCGCACGAAGAAGGGATTATCGTCCTGATACAGGTCCTTCGAGTAGATCGGAATATAACTCGTTTCCTTGATTCCGTACTCATAGGCGTATTTCTGAAGGAGGCAGGCGCCTGCTTTATCGCAAGTGACGCAATCGAGCGGGTGGTCTGCAAGAAAGATGTCGATGATGCTGCGGCGGATTTCACTCAGCTGCTCGGAATGCGTTTTGATAACCAGCCCCTCGGAACAAGCCAAACCGCAGCTTGGCACCGGTTGGGCATAGCCTTCCACCTCGACCTGGCACATCCGGCATGCCCCTGAAACGCTCAATTCGGGGTGATAGCACAAGTGAGGG
>DAOVIK010000057.1 GCA_030673735.1 Anaerolineae bacterium | reverse complement strand
GTTCGACTCGTCGCTCCGCATCCTGGGCCGGTTCTTCAGCGGGTACATCTTTCCAGGCTTCTCCGGATGGAATGCCTTCGTACAATTCCTTGATTCTCTGCAGCAGATCCTGGGAGTTGAAATCCCCTGCCAAGGCCAGCACAGCGTTACTGGGATTGTAGGCGCGCTGATAGATGCCATACAGATCATCCCGAGTGATCTTCTTCAGGTCTGCCATATTCCCGATGACCACATGGCCATAGGCATGCCTGCCGAATGCCTCCTGCTGCACTTTCTCCTCGATCAGGAATGTGGGCTGATTCTCCCGGCCTTCCCGCTCTGAGATTACAACCGTGCGTTCCTTTTCCACTTCCTCAGGATCAAACAGGCTGTTGACCATGCGATCGGCCTCGAGCCGCAGCACCAGGTCAATATGCTCGGCGGGCATGGTCGCCAAGTAGGTAGTGAAGTCAAGCCAGGTCATGGCGTTCCACGATCCGCCGTGCAGCGACATTTCGCGATCGAGCACCCCGGCCGGGAAGGCCGGCGTGCCCTTGAACTGCATGTGCTCGACCCAATGAGAAATTCCCGTCAAGCCTGGTCGTTCATCGCGTGAGCCTATGCGATACCAAATCCAACAGCTTATGACGGGCGCGGTATGGATCTCCTTGAGCCTGACCTGCAAGCCGTTGCGCAGGCGTGCGTGCGTGACAGGGCTCTCGCCAGCGCTCATTCTACAGCCATCCGGTCCTCTTGTACTTCCTCTAGGGGTTGTCCATCCGGTCCGTATCCGCGACCCATGCCACGATAGCGGAAGCCCAAGCGGGCCATTTCGGAAGGATCGTACATATTGCGACCGTCCACGATCACAGGAGTTCGCATCACTTTGAGAATGCGCTTCAGATCCAGATGCTTGAACTCGTTCCACTCCGTGCAAACGATCAGAGCATCGCACCCATCCGCCATCTTGTAGGGATCGGAAGCCATCTCTACATCCGGCAGAAGCGATCCCGCACGTTGCATTCCCACCGGATCATAAGCGCGCACCTTCGCACCGGCCTCTCTCAGAAAGCTTGCTACCTCAAGCGACGGCGCGTCGCGCATGTCGTCCGTGTTGGGTTTGAACGTCAGCCCGAGAAGGCCGACGGTTTGCCCCTTCAAGTTACCTGCCAATTCACCCAATTTCTCGATCAACTGCCGACGCCGATCGGTATTGATTTCCATGACAGCCAGCAATAACTGCGGATGGCGTCCTTTGTCCTCAGCCATATACGTCAACGCTTTGACATCCTTGGGGAAGCAGGATCCGCCATAGCCCAAACCCGCTTCAAGGAACTTGTCGCCGATGCGGGGATCGTATCCCATTCCTGCGGCCACATCCTTGATATCCGCACCGAGAGCCTCACAGATGTTGGCGATCTCGTTGATAAACGAGATCTTTGTAGCCAGAAACGCGTTCGAGGCGTACTTGATCATCTCAGCCGTGCGCAAGTCGGTGATCATGATCCTCGAGCGCAAGGGCAGGTGCAGCTGCGCCACCTTTTCAGCCGCCTCCATGTCGAGAGAACCCAGCACGGTGCGCGCCGGACGCAAGAAGTCGTGGATTGCCGTACCTTCACGTAGGAATTCCGGGCAGGAAACCACGGAAAATGATATCGGCTTGGGCTGGTGGGCGCTGATGATGTCTGCAACCCAGTCCCCTGTGCCAACGGGTACGGTTGATTTGTTGATCACAACAAGCGGCCGCTTCATCGCTTTGGCTGTGGATATCGCCGCGGCTTCCACATGCTTCAGGTCCGCCTCTCCATCTACACCTGAGGGCGTTCCCACCGCAATGAAGGCAAATTCTGCCTCGTCGAGAGCGTCCTCATACGACGTGGTGAAGCGCAATCTCTTTGCGAGCACGTTGCGGGCAACGACCTCTTCCAATCCGGGTTCGTAGATGGGCATCTTGCCTTTCTTGAGCATAGCGATGCGATCTTCATCGATATCCAACACGACTACGTCATTCCCCAGATCGGCAAAGCAAGCCCCTGTGACCAGTCCCACGTAGCCTGCGCCAATAACCGCGATCCTCTTCACGTTGCCTCCATGGACATGCAGCTTGATCTTCGATTTCGGACCAATGATACCATTTCTGACATCATCAGCTATTTGGCCCAATCTCTAAACAGTATGCTCCTCTGCCCCGCAGTCTTATCATCCCTATCCGGCTTTGAACAGGCGTACAGCAAGCCTATAATGGACCTATCCGCAGGAGAACAAGAAATGGACGTAGCTGAAGCCATCCGTATGAAGCGAGCAGTGCGCGCTTATTCGCCCAAGCCTGTAACCGACGAAGCTGTGACCCAAATACTCAATGCGGGCCGTCGAGCTCAATCCTCCAAGAACACTCAGCCATGGCATTTCGTCGCCATTCGCGATCGCCAAATGCTGGAGGACCTGGCCAAACTCGGAACCTACGCCGATCACCTCGCTCATGCCCCGCTGGGAATCGCCATCATCACGCCCGATCCTGCGCAGCGCTGGTCGATCATGTTCGATGCCGGTCAGGCTGCCGCATACATGCAACTGGCAGCCTGGGAGCTGGGGATCGGATCGTGCATTGCCACGATCCATAATCCCGAACCAGCCAGGCCGCTGCTCGGCTTCCCCAAGGATGTGCATCTGCGCGCTGCGCTCTCCTTTGGATACTCCGATGATCCCAAGTTGATGAACGCTGAGCCGCTCAAAGGCGGCCGGCGCTCAATCAAAGACGTAGTCTATTACGATCGCTGGCAAGGATAGACGACAGACACCAAACAACGGCCCTGCGAGCATCGAAGGTTTGATACGCTCGCTCGGCGGTATGCTCTTGGAGGCTGTGATGACGAAACCTCGCATCGTGCGTGCTCCTCGGGGGGCAAAGCTGAACTGCAAGTCCTGGCTAACGGAAGCTCCTTTCCGCATGATACAGAACAACCTGGACCCTGAAGTTGCCGAGCGCCCCGATGACCTCGTAGTCTACGGAGGCCGCGGCCAGGCGGCGCGAGATTGGCCCAGTTTCAACGCCATCCTTAGCAGCTTGAAGCAACTCGAGGACGACGAGACCTTGCTCGTGCAATCCGGCAAGCCGGTGGCGGTTTTCCGAACCCACACCGATGCTCCGCGCGTGATCATAGCCAACTCCAACCTGGTTCCCCATTGGGCCACCCAGGAGCACTTTGATGATCTGGCCGCCAAGGGCTTGATCATGTATGGTCAGATGACCGCCGGATCATGGATCTACATCGGAACACAGGGGATCCTCCAAGGAACCTACGAAACGCTCGGATCCCTCGCTCTGCAAAAGGGCTGGCCTTCGCTCAAGGGCAAGTTCGTGCTTACCGCGGGTTTGGGCGGCATGGGCGGCGCCCAACCGCTGGCGATCACGATGAATGAGGGAGTGGGCATGATCGTCGAAGTGGATCCCGCCCGCGCCCAACGTCGCTTGGATCACGGGTACATCGACATGGTGGTGGACGAACTCGAAGAAGCTATGACGCTGGTGCAAGAGGCGGCCGAAGACGAGCGTCCATTCTCCGTGGGATTGATCGCCAACGCTGCAGACGTCTATCCCGAACTAGCGCTGCGCGGCGTGACGCCGGACGTTGTTACCGACCAAACCCCGGCTCACGACGTGCTCTCATACATTCCTCACGGCCTCAGCGTGGACGAAGCGGAAGCGCTGCGCCGCGTGAATCCCTCCGAGTACCACAAGCGCGCGATGACTTCCATGGCCCGTCATGTGGAGGCCATGCTTGCCTTTCAGCGCCGCGGCGCCGAGGTCTTCGATTATGGCAACAACCTGCGGCAGCGCGCTTTTGACGCCGGCGTGAAGAACGCGTTTTCCTTTCCAGGCTTCGTTCCTGCATATATCCGCCCGCTGTTCTGTGAGGGGAAGGGACCTTTCCGCTGGGTAGCGCTCTCAGGAGAGGCGGAGGATATCTATCGGACCGACGAAGCGGTTATGGAGCTCTTCCCTGAGGACGAGCATCTTCGCCGCTGGCTCATCATGGCGCGAGACCGGATTCCATTCCAGGGCCTCCCTGCCCGTATCTGCTGGCTTGGATACGGAGAACGTGCGAAGGCCGGCTTGCGCTTCAATGAGCTAGTGGCCGCGGGTGAAGTGAAGGCTCCCATCGTCATCGGCCGCGATCATCTGGATTCAGGATCGGTGGCTTCACCCAATCGCGAGACCGAAGGCATGAGAGACGGATCGGATGCCATCAGTGATTGGCCACTACTCAACGCCATGCTCAACGCCGTGGCTGGAGCCACATGGGTATCCTTCCATCACGGCGGGGGGGTGGGCATCGGCTTCAGTCAACACGCGGGGCAGGTGATCGTCGCCGACGGAACACCTGAAGCTGCCCGAAGGCTGGAGCGTGTGCTCACCGCCGATCCCGGATTGGGAATCGTACGCCATGCTGACGCGGGCTACCAGCAGGCCATCGAAGCCGCCAAACGGCATTCTATCAAGATGCCGTTGTTGAAGTAGCAGTGCAGTCGATCCACGCTCCCCGCGGAGCATCGGGAACTTCTCATAGGAATCAATTCCCTGCTCACTCAGTTTTGCCGGGTTCGCGGTAAACTTCAGCCTATGCGTGCCAAATTATCACCGCCTTTCTACCTCGTGATTTCACTCCTGTTCATGCTCGCGCTTGTGGCATTCGGCCCTGCTGAACGCTCGCTGGGGACTGGCGTGCGCTTGGGTTATCTTCACGGTGCATGGGTCTGGTCCGCGCTCATCAGCTTCGCTGCCGCGGCGGTGGTGGGTATTATTGGGCTGGCAAGCCGCAAGGTCGCCCTACAACACTGGTCGCTGAGCCTGGGCCGTGTGGCAACACTGCTGTGGATCACCTATCTTCCCATGAGCTTTTGGACGATGCAGGTCAACTGGAATGGATTGTTCCTGCAAGAACCGCGCTTGCGGCTTGCCATCGATTTCGCCCTCATTGCGCTTCTGGTTCAAGTGGCAATCTTCGTTCTCGAGCGCCCGGCAGAAGGCAGCCTTCTGAATGTCGCCTTTGTTGGAGCGCTTGCCTGGTCGCTGGCTCGAACCGAGCAGGTTATGCACCCGCCCTCCCCGATCTTCTCATCCGACTCATTGACGCTCAAGATCTACTTCACGATCCTAATCGCTGCATGCCTGGTTGCAGCATGGCAATTGACGCGGTGGATTCATCGCCCTTCGGCGGATACTCCGTGAAGCGCGAAAGCTCCTCTTCTATTCGCGGTCAACTGGTTGTTTTCTCTCTCTCCCGATTAACCATCAACGTTGCCTTTCGCATGGCCTATCCCTTCTTGCCTGCGCTTGCTCGAGGCGCTGGTGTCAGCTTGAGCACCATCGCCTCGGCGATAGCGGCACGCTCCAGTTTGGGGATTGCCGCGCCGCTAATTGGGCCAGCAACGGATAGATGGGGGCGCAAGATCGGTATGCTGGCTGGGTTGGGCTTCTTCGTTGCGGGCATGGGCGTGATGGTCATCTGGCGCAGTTATGCCGCGCTGGTCGCATCTCTGCTCCTGGTGGCTATGTGCAAGATAGTCTTCGATCCAGCGATGCAGTCATACCTGGGAGATCAAGTGCCCTACAAGCGCCGTGGCCTGGCCATCGCGTTGACCGAGTTTGGCTGGTCGGGCGCCTTCCTGCTGGGAATGCCGCTCGTGGGATGGTTGATCGCCCGCGGAGGTTGGCACGCACCTTTCCCGGTCCTCACAGCCTTGGGATTGATGGTGATGATCGCTTTGTGGTGGATTGTGCCTTCCGACAGTGTTGCCCAGTCCGACCGCCCAACTTTCACTTCAGCTGTCCGAACGGTCCTGGCACACCCCTCGGCTATCGCTGCTCTTGCTGCAAGCTTGATCGTGAGTACGGCATACGAATCCGTGGCCATCGTGTTCGGAGCGTGGCTGGAGCAATCGTACGGGCTTCAAATAATCGCATTGGGCGCCGCGTCGGCACTCATCGGCGTGGCTGAGCTTGGCGGGGAGGGAATCGTCGCCGGATTTGCGGATCGGCTCGGAAAACGACGCACCGTCGTTCTGGGAATCGCCTTTGCCGCTGCTGGCTGTCTGGCACTGCCGGTGATAAGCCGAACGCTTCCTGGCGCACTTATTGCACTGTTCCTCATCTACATTGCCTTCGAAATCGCCATCGTGAGCGCCATTCCGATGATGACCGAACTCGTTCCCGAAGCCCGCACCACGGTTATGGCCGGCAATGTTGCCGCACTTTCCCTGGGTCGTGCGGTGGGAGCGTCGCTTGGCCCGGCGCTCTTCTCAGTAGGGATGTGGGCCAATAGCATTACGGCCTCGGTCCTGGCCCTCTGTGCTATGGCTATCCTGCTCTTTTTCGTGCGTGTAGAATAGGCACCACTTCAAGCCGCGGGGAATCATTCATGGCTCAAGCGGATCTGCTGATCACCAATGCTTCCCAACTGCTGACGCTCGCTGGCGGTCCCCAAAGAGGCGATCAATTGGGCTCACTATCGGTTATTGAAGAGGGGGCCGTCGCAATCGCCGGCAGCGGGATCATCGAGGTAGGAGCAAGCGGCGATCTCTCGCAACGCTACAAGCCCGAGCGCATAATCGACGCCTCCGGCCGCGTCGTTCTACCGGGATTTGTCGACCCACATACGCACCTGATCTGGGCCGGAGATCGCGCGGCCGAGTTTGAAATGCGCCTTTCGGGCATGAGCTACATGCAGATCATGGCCGCAGGCGGCGGGATCCGTGCCACAGTGCACGCCACTCGCAAGACCAGTCTCGAGGATCTAAAAGCCCAAGCTCGCCCCCGGATGCGCATGATGCTCGCCCACGGAACCACGACGGCCGAGACGAAGACCGGATACGGATTGCAGACCGAAACCGAACTGCGCATGCTTCGGGCCATCATGCAGCTCGATGACGAGGGCCCCCTCGAGTTGGCACCCACATTTCTCGGCGCTCATGCTATTCCTCCCGAATACGATGGGAAGGAGGATGACTACGTCACGCTACTCTGCGACGAGATGCTCCCGGAAGTTAAGATGCAATGGAAATCGATAGGCGGCGATCGCGATCTGCCCTTCGTGGACGTGTTCTGCGAGGAGGGCGCTTTCAGTCTGGAGCAGACCCGTCGCATTCTCGAATCCGCTCTCGCCTTGGGATTCCCGCTTAAGATCCACGCCGACGAGTTCAAGGGGCTCGGAGGAACCGGGCTGGCGGTTGAATTGGGCGCCGCATCTGCCGACCATTTGGTGCACACACCCAAACAAGACATCCTCGCCTTGGGGAGAAGCAATACCGTTGCCGTGGCGCTACCTTGCACCCCATTCGGCCTGGCTGAGACCTCCTACACACCCGCCGCAGCTTTCCTGGAAGCCGGCGCCGTCCTGGCCTTGGCTTCCGATCTCAATCCCGGAACCGCATGGTGCGAGAGTATGCAATTCGTTCTCGCCCTGGCCTGCCGCTACATGCACCTCACGCCTGCCCAGGCCATCGCTGCCGCCACAATCAACGCCGCTGCGGCCATCCGTCGCGAGGATAGGATAGGCAGCCTTGAACCAGGCAAGCAAGCTGACCTGATCATCCTCAGTGTCGCCGACTACCGCCATCTTGGATACCGTTTCGGCGGTAATTTGGTGGATACTGTGATAAAAAGAGGAGAGATTGCAATCGAAGGAGGACAGGAGACATGGACATCCCGGCGTTCGAAATCGTAGGCAAGGCGATCGTCACACTCCTTGTATTCATTCTGGCGTGGCAGGTCCTCAAGGTGGTATTGAAATCCACCGTCCGCCTGCTGAACTTTGGTTGCATGGCAGTGATTGGAATCGCGGGAATCGCTTGGCTGATGGGCTGGCTTGGATAAGCGGGAGCATCCAGGATGGCAAATCTCCCATGATCCCCTCATGGGAGAATCCTCGAATGGTATGCCTCAAATGATCCGCCACCCGGGAAGAGAAGGTGATGGGGTCGACCGCATACGCGAGGCGACCAACCCTTCAAGCTATTGTCTTGGGATCACGATCCACAGGATGAGATATGGCAGCAAGCCGGGAACGCCGCCTGGAAGCAAGGCGATCAGAAAGGCAAGCCTGAACCACCAAGGATTGATCCCGTAGAAGTTGCCCAAGCCACTGCACACCCCGGCCACTATGCCCCCACCACGTGTCCGTCTCAATACCTTGCGGTTGCTATTCTCCACTTCGATGTTCCTCCTGTTGATCTTTCACGACCATTCTTACACACTTCCACGCCTCACCTTGACTTCTCGCTGACAACCTGCAGAGAAAACGAGGCTCCTGATATTCAGGAGCCTCGTTCACTCGGTGTGCTGTTGGTGCTTGCTGTGGCCTAGTAATCCATAGGCGGTGGTCCGGGAGGAGCCGTCGCTTCTTCCGGCTTATCGCTGATCAGCGCCTCGGTGGTCAAGATCATGGCGGCGATGGAAGCCGCATTCTCAAGCGCACC
>DAOVIK010000419.1 GCA_030673735.1 Anaerolineae bacterium | reverse complement strand
GGCTGCTTCTCAAGGAGTCGCCTGCGGTGTGGGGATTTCTTGCCTTTTTCTCGGTGCTTTTCGTTGCCATGCCCAGATTGTGGATGGATTTTGTGGAGCGATTCGGATTGCTGTGGTCTGCCACCAACGATCGAGCGATCCTATTGGCTTTCGTGATGCTCCCAGCGGCAGCAGCCTATGGTGCAAGCGCGCTGCCTCGCTTGATCGCATCTATTCCCGGTGCGCTGGTCAAAGTGGCTAGGCGCAAGCCGGGGAATGAAAATGCCATGCATCCGGTGTTGAGTCTCCTCAAGAACGGACTCACGGCGGTGCTGACTCTGGGTGTGGCAGGAGCGGCAGTCTTCTACGGCCCCACCCTCGCTCCGGAGCGGACGGACTATGCGCCTCTAGATGGTGACGAGCCGCTGCCGTTTGCCCTGCAAGACGGACGCCTCGTGTTTCACACTACGCCCACAAGGACGCTAAGTTCGGAGGGCTTGCCTGAGTACAGTGAGATCCTTCCGGAGATTTCGGAACAGCTTGGTTTTGACAGCCTTACCCGGCTGGATGTTTCTCCCAACCTGGGATGGATCACCCAATCCCTGAGCCTATACAGCGATGCTTCCATCATCAACATCTACGCCTTCAACGCTTCGTTGTTCCATGCCTTGTGGGGCTACCAAAGCAACGTGTTCTACTCACCTGGCATTGGAACAATGCAGGAACTGAACGAGCTGGCGAAGTGGTTCGGCGTCAAATTCGTGATTCTGCATGAGGATTTCTATCCGCGTGAGATCTATCCGGATGACATCTGGCCGATTGTGTATCCCACGGAAGGGGAAAGCCCGGAAGTCATGCTTGTGCGTCGCTTCAATGAGGCACCGGAAATGGTCAGCCTGCTGGCAACGCCCACGATCCTGGTCATCGGTGGCTTTGAGGATGCTATCTATGAGCAGGTATTCAAGACCTTCATGAAGGGTGCGTTGGGACTCGACGAAGGCCTGGTCGTTGAAGGAACACATCTGATCGATGACTACACCATTGAGGACCTGAGGGATTTTGATGTGGTCTTCTTGCATGGCTATGGCTACTCGGATCGCGAAGCTGCATGGGAACTCATCGAGACCTATGTTACCGAGGGCGGCACGTTGTTCGTGGATACGGGGTGGCAATACTTCACGCCCGATTGGGAAACGTCCAATGCGCCCGTGGTCATGCCGGTAAACGCCCTCGAATGGACAAGCCTCGGGATGACGGATGACTACGTCATTCAGGATGAAGTCGTCACTGCAGGAGTAGATAGCAGTGCATTCGCAACCTTGGTCTGGGAGGATTTGCCGTGGGGCTTGTCGGTCCCGCTGGGAGGCTTGCGGAGTTGGGCGCGTCCGATCATAACCGTGAGAGACACGCCGATCATTGCCGCCGGGGAGTTTGGCGCAGGAAGAGTTGTCTGGTCGGGCATGAATCTGGTGGGGCATAGCCTTGCCTTCGATAACGCCGCCGAACGTGATCTGTTGAGAGCATTGATCGACTGGTTGGCGCCAGTGCCAGAAGAAATCAACCTGCCAACGCCAGAGGTAATCCGCGATCATCCGGATCACGTCCGCTTCCTGCTGCAGAAGCCCACCCAAGGACCGACATCGCTACTATGGCGGGAGGCCTATTCCCCGAACTGGCAGGCTCGGCTCAT
>DAOVIK010000064.1 GCA_030673735.1 Anaerolineae bacterium | reverse complement strand
GATTGTCGGCACGAGGAAGCCAACGCCATATGGGCGGACGGTAACCCAGGATCTGGCAGCGGCGCTAGCGGTAAACGGTGTGACGGTTATCTCCGGACTGGCGCGTGGCATTGACGGCATAGGCCACCAAGCGGCGCTTAAAGCGGGAGGGCGTACAATCGCCGTGTTGGGTAGCGGATTGGATGAGGTCTATCCGCCTGAGCATCGAAACCTGGCTGAGAAAATCGCGCAATGCGGTGCGGTCGTGAGTGATTACCCGCTTGGAACCAGGCCAGAAGGGCGCAATTTCCCGCCCCGAAACCGGATCATATCTGGTCTCTCGCTGGCGGTTGTCATTGTAGAAGCGGGGGAGGGCAGCGGCGCACTGATTACTGCAGATTTCGCTGCAGAACAAGGACGGGAGCTATACGCCGTGCCCGGCAGTCTATACAGCAAGGCAAGTCGCGGAACGCATGCCCTGCTCCTTTCCGGCGCACGACCGCTGACGTCGGTTGATGATTTGCTGGAGGGGCTGAACCTGGATCTTGTCGCTCGTCATGAACAAGCCGAACAGGAATTACCCGAAGATGAAAAAGAGAGAAGCGTATACAAGGCGCTGACGAGCGATCCAATTCACGTTGATGAGATCCAGCTGCGATGCGGGCTACCTGTATCGGAGGTGACTGCGACGCTTGCGCTATTGGAGCTTAAAGGGCGAGTTAAGCAAGTAGGCGGAATGCAGTACATACGAACGCGTGAAGCGCGAGCCGGATATCGGGTTGAATGATGATGGATGATTTCTACGCATTGATCATGGCAGGCGGTGGGGGAACACGATTGTGGCCCCTCTCGAGACGAGCCAGGCCCAAGCAGCAGCTGCGGCTATTGGGAGACCGCTCGCTATTCCAGATCACCGTAGATAGACTCCTGCCGCTGATGCCCAAGGACCGCATCGTTGTGGCTACCATCGCTGAGCAGGTCGAGGCGCTTCAGCAGCAAGCGCCAATGCTCCCCGAAAGCAGCTTCTTGATCGAGCCAGCGCCGAGAGGGACTGCGTCCGTTGTCGGATTGGGGGCCATTGTTCTGCACCAAAGACACGGCGACTGCGTGATGGCTTGTCTGCCGGCAGATCACTTCATCGAAAACGAGAACCGTTTTCGAGAATGTCTAATGGCGGCGTATGAAGTTGCCCGAGAAGGGCATCTGGTCACGCTCGGTCTGACGCCAACCTACCCGGCAACGGGATATGGCTATATACGATATCGGGAGTCGTTGGGCAAGTATCGTGATTTTGAAGCCTTCGTTGCTGAGAGCTTCACAGAGAAGCCAACCACTTCGCTTGCCGAGAAGTATCTTGCTGAAGGCGGCTACGCGTGGAATTCCGGAATGTTCATATGGAGAACAGAAGAGATCTTGGAGGAAATCGAGCTCCAGATGAAAGATCTCCATGAGGGTTTGAACAGGATTGCCGACGGCATAGGTACTCCACAGGAGACACAAACCCTTGAAGGTGTTTGGCAGGGATTGAAGAGCCAGACCGTCGACTATGGGATCATGGAGGGCGCGAGGCGTGTAGCTATGATCGCAGCCGATGCGCTGGGATGGTGCGACATCGGCGGATGGAGCGGTCTACGGGACCTCCTTGAGGAAGATGAAAAGGGGAACTTGATCCTGGCAGAGAGCGTGTTGGCTATCGACTGCGAGGGAACCCTGGTTTTCCAGGAATTGCCGGGGGAGAAAGAGCGCTTGATTGCCTTGCTTGGTGTGAAGGATTTGATCCTGGTCGATACGGGGGATGCCATTCTTGTTTGCCCCCGCGATCGTGCAGAGGAAGTCCGCAAGTTGGTGCAAGAGCTCAAGCGTGAAGGCAGGGACAACTACCTGTAGTTAGGAGCCACTTCTTGGAAGCATATTGTGTGAAATGCAAGGAAAAGCGGTCGCTTCTTAATCCAGAAGCGACATTCACATCCACCGGAACTCCCGCGACAAGGGGGATTTGTGTTGAATGTGGGACGCGGCTCTTTCGCATGGGCCGCACGGAGGCGCACGAGGGGCTGACGCCTCCTGAGGTGATTCCGGCGCAAGGCGCGTCGAAATCACGCGCCAAGAAGAAAAGGGCGCCGGTGAAACGAACGGGAAATATGGTGATCGTTGAGTCACCAGCGAAAGCTCGCACGATCGGCAATTTCCTGGGTAAGGATTTCAAGGTACATGCCTCAATAGGTCATGTGCGGGATCTGTTGAGGTCTCAGCTCTCGGTCGATACGGAGGACAACTTCAAGCCGCGCTACCGAGTCCCCAATGAAAAGCGCCAGGTTGTGAAAGATCTCAAGGCTGCTGCCAGCATGTCAGAAACCGTCTTTATAGCGACGGACCCTGATCGTGAGGGAGAAGCCATAGCCTGGCACTTGCTCGAAGCTGCGGAGATAGATCCTGAACGTGCGAAGCGTGTGGTTTTCCATGAAATTACGCGTGATGCGATCGATAAGGCGTTTCAGGATTCACGAACGATCGACATGAACCTGGTGGATGCACAACAAGCGCGGCGCATCCTTGACCGACTGGTTGGCTACAACCTGAGCCCACTGCTTTGGACGAAGGTCCGTGGGCGGTTATCGGCAGGGCGGGTTCAATCTGTGGCGTTGCGAATGATCGTTGATCGTGAGAACGAAATCCGGGCGTTTGAGGCTCAGGAGTACTGGACAATTGATGCGGAGCTAATGAGGCCGCAGAACCCACCTGCATTTCGCGCCAGGCTGCGAAGCATTGACGAGGAGAAGGCCCAACTGGAATCGGAAAGCGCAATTAAGCCCATCATCAATGACATGCGCAGGGCTGAATATAAAGTGTCGGGCCTGCGACGGGGCAGCAGGACGCGCAAGCCGCAAGCGCCGTTCATCACCAGCACACTGCAGCAAGCTGCCTCTCGGCGACTGGGTTTCTCTGCGAGGCGCACCATGGTTCTGGCACAACAGCTTTATGAGGGTATCGAGATTGGCGATAGCGGGGCGGTTGGTTTGATCACATACATGCGGAGCGACTCGACACATGTAGCTGCCCAAGCTGTGAAGGAAGCTCGGCGCTTCATCGGTGATGTGTATGGAGGTAACTTCTTGCCCGAGCAGGCGCCGACCTACCGCACACGTGCACGTAGCGCGCAGGAGGCCCACGAGGCAATTCGACCAACATCAGTGATGCGCACGCCGGAGGCAACGCGCGAATTCTTAAGACCGGAGCAGCAGAAGCTTTACGCGCTGATATGGCAGCGTTTCATGGCTTCACAGATGAATCCCGCCAGGTACAACACGTTGAGAGTCGATGTTGCGGGAGAAACCGAAGGCCACACCTACGGCTTGCGGTTATCGGCATCCAGTCTGAAGTTCGAGGGTTTCTTGAAGGTGTACACGGACCACAAGAGGGATCGCAATCGGAAGGAAAGCGAAAGCGATGTTGCTTTAATGGATCGCCTTCCGGAGTTGGAAGAAGGCATAAGATTGGAATTGGTCGAATTGCATCCGGAACAACACTTCACACAACCTCCAGCCCGTTATTCCGAAGCATCATTGGTCCGGGCGCTTGAGGAACATGGTATCGGACGACCTTCGACCTATGCCCCTATATTGGGAACTTTGCAGCAGAGGGGATATGTCGTGCGCGAGCGCAGGCGTCTGATCCCAACGGAGATCGGCGAGGTTGTAAATGGTCTGCTGGTTGAGCATTTCCCGGACATCGTGGATATGGGATTCACTGCGCGCATGGAAGATCAACTCGACGATATTGCCCGGGGCCAACAGAAATGGGTTGACGTTGTGCGGGCGTTCTATGATCCTTTCGCTTCTCAAATCGAGCGTGCCGTGGAGCATATGCCTGAGGTTAAAACCGAACCTGAGGCGCTTGACCGCCTGTGCCCGGAAGATGGGGGGCAGCTGCTGATCAGGCATGGCCGGTTTGGAAAATTTGTGGGATGCTCGAATTTCCCAGCATGCCGCTATACGGAGCCCTGGCTTGAGAAGATCGGAGTTA
Source organism: Anaerolineae bacterium (assembly GCA_030673735.1). Lineage (GTDB taxonomy): Bacteria > Chloroflexota > Anaerolineae > Anaerolineales > E44-bin32 > W1033. The sequence goes on along the minus strand of DAOVIK010000064.1, from coordinate 3,928 downwards.
CATGTCCTCTTGATGGCGGAGATCTTGTGCAGCGGCGCACGCGCAAAGGGCGCACATTCTACGGTTGCGCGAATTACCCGAAGTGCGAATTCACTTCATGGAAGAGACCGCTTGGTGTGGCCTGCAAAGCCTGCGGCGGAATGATTGTGCGGGAGGGCTCCCAGCATGCAAGCTGCAAGGATTGTGGCGAGAGATTCTCCTTGGATGATCTGGAAATACAAGTAAGCGATCTGGCATAGATAATGCAACCCCAGGATTTGCCTGGCAATTCACATCACTCTAAAATGGCAGCGGGAATGCTGTCCGTCATAGCATGTGGAGCAAGCAGGCCGAAGGAACATCGAGGAGTTGAGCAATGGATGTCCTGAAAAGTCTGTTGGAACGTAAGTGGGTCTTGGCTGGGGTGTTCTTTGTCATCGGCATCGCCTTGGGATTGATCTATGCATGGCAGATCGATGCGCTTGAAATAATCAACACGACGCCGGATATGCTTCGGCAGGATTTGCGTGAGGATTATTTGCGCATGGTGGTGGATTCTTTCTCCGTCAACCAGGTGGATGCACTGGCCATTCAACGCTATGAGAGCTTGGGCGAATATGCCGAGGAGACATTACTGGCAGTAGGCGCCGATCCAGGCGTGGTAGATCCAGCCTCATTGCAGAGCTTCCGTGCGGCTATTTCGATCCCCATCTCGCCTGAAGGCGGGCCTGATGACGGCGAACCTGCCGAAGAAGAACGAGCAAGCGCGTGGCGGATTATCTTGCCCGTCGGTGGCGTGATCGTATTGGTGGGCGTTGTGGTTTCGTGGCTGTTGGCGAGGCGCGCACAGATGATACAGGGCGACGAGCCATACGTTCCGCAGCCATCCCAGACATTGCGCGGGATCCCGGAGACGAAAGTCGATACGGGCGAGACCGTGCCGATACGTGATCCACTGGCAACCTTTCGTACAACGTACAACCTGGGTGACGACTCATATGATGATTCGTTCAGCATCGAGAGCGCGACGGGAGACTTCTTGGGAGAGTGTGGAGTTGGAATCGCCGATGTGATAGGCGTTGATGGACCAAGGAAGATCTCGGCGCTGGAGGTTTGGCTCTTTGATAAGAATGACATCCAGACGGTAACGAAAGTGGTCATGAGCCAGCATGCTTTTGATGATTCTGAGGTTCGCACGCGACTGGCAGCAAAGGGAGATCCGACGCTGATCGAGAGTGGCGGGGTGGTGGAATTGCAAACCGCCTCGCTTGAGGTAGAAGCTCGCGTGGTGGATTTCGTGTATGGTGAAGGAGTATTACCGCCACGGAGCTTCTTCGAGCGCGTGACCCTCGAGCTTCGTGCGTATCAGAGAGATTAGCTGAGGACGAACGACTGACATCAGTCCAATGGAAATAAACAGGGGCGGAGATTATCTCCGCCCCTGTTTTTCTATAGAAGAAGCCTCACTTCAGATTGTCATTCAGGATGGTTTCTCCCGGATCTATCGTATCTCAACCACCTTGAGTTCGATCGCACCGTTGGGGGTATCGGCGACAGCAATTTCACCGACGCGCTTTCCCAAGAGGGCTTGGCCGTAGGGTGACTTGTGGGAGATCAATCCCTGGCGGGGATCCGCCTCCTTGGCGCCAACCACGCGGTAGGTTTGTGTTCCTTCGCCAGGCAGAGAGACCACAACTGTGCTTCCGATAGCAATAGAGTCACGAGAGGCGGGCTCATCGATGATGATCGCGCGGCGAAGGGTCTGCTCCAATTCTAGAATCCTGCCCTCCAAGAATGCCTGGTCTTCCTTGGCCGATATGTAGTCGGCATTCTCGGAAAGATCGCCTTGCTGGATGGCATTACGCAGGCGTTCTGCCATTTCGCGGCGACGAGGCCCGCTGAGGATTTCAAGCTCCTTATTGAGCTTGGCGGCGCCCTCGGGAGTTAGGAAAACATCATCATTGCCCATGGAACCCTTCGCAAATGTGGTTGATTTGATTCACGACGAGAGTGTACCTATCGCGGGGTTCGATGTCAATGCGCGTTGACAATGGCATCTGATTGGCGGATAATCGCGATCCTTGGAGGTGTACCATGGCCCACCCTTTTCCGAGTGAAGACTGGCTAGCGGCATTCGAAGAAATCCTCAACAGCGATGAGCAATATGCAAGAATTGCCGCGAAATGGGAAGGCGACATCATGTTTGTCATAGAGCCCGATGAGGGCACCAGCGATCCCGCGTTGCAGTACTTCATGGATTTGTGGCATGGGAAATGCCGGAATGCCTATGTTGTCGGGCTGGAGGACACGGACGCTCCCAAGCCAGCTTATATTTTCCGAGCAACTCGCAGTCAGTTCTTGCAGGTGTTGAAGGGAGAACTCGATCCAATGCAAGCCATGCTCACACGTCGGCTGCGCGTAGAGGGAAGCATGGCCTACATGTTGAGGAACATACCGACTGTGCTTGATTTCGTTCGATGCGCGAAGCTAGTCGGGATCGCAGACTAGGCATTCTCCACATGGGATTGGAGCGAGCCAGCAGGGGATAGTTGCGTCGTGAATCCTGATGGCCTTATTCGAGCAGGTGGGTAGACGATCATGGATCGCTGGTGGCCGTTTGTGTGGCGCATTATAGGAATCAGTATCAAGCGCCTTCTTGATCGTGATCAACATCAAAGGATGGGATAACTGGGATGAACGAAGAGCCCTCAATAGAGGCATCGACATCAAAACCTGATTATGACTACGTTGTCATCGGATCCGGTTTTGGCGGGAGCGTATCCGCGCTGCGTTTGACGGCGAAAGGCTATTCGGTCCTGGTTCTCGAGCGCGGCAAACGCTATCAGGATAAGGATTTCGCACGAACAAGCTGGAATTTGGGGAAGTTTCTTTGGATTCCTGGAATACGATGCTTCGGCATCCTTGAGATCACGCCGTTGCGCCAAGTGCTTGCGCTGCATGGGTCAGGAGTGGGTGGGGGAAGCCTTGGGTACGCCAATGTATTGGTAGAGCCGGATGAGAAGCTTTTCGACAGCGATAAGTGGAGCCATCTTGCGAACTGGAAGGAGATCTTGCGTCAGCACTACGACACAGCTCGACGAATGCTGGGAGTGACGCGCAATGAGAAGCTCTCGCCCGGAGACGAAGTACTCCGAGAGGTGGCAAATGACATGGGAAGGGGGCATACATTCCGGAGCACAGACGTAGGTGTGGTCTTTGGTGAGCCGGAAGTCGAGGTGCCCGACCCATATTTCCACGGAAGGGGCCCTGTGCGCGCGGGCTGCAACTACTGTGGGGGATGCATGGTTGGCTGCCGCTACAATGCCAAGAATACGCTTGTAAAGAACTACCTCTATCTTGCTGAGGCTTGGGGAGCAGAGGTTCGTGCGGAGAGCCAGGTCAGCAGCATACGTCCCTTAGGGGGAGATCAAGCAGACGGGGCGCGCTACGAGGTAACCTATCACCACCCGACTGCATGGTTCTTCAAGTCGCAACGCTCTGTGCGCGCCAAGAACGTGGTGGTCGCGGCAGGCGTAATCGGAACATTGGGATTGCTCTTCCGCTGCCGCGACGTGCTCAAGTCGCTGCCCAAGCTCTCCGCTCGCTTGGGAGAAGATGTGCGCAACAACAACGAAGCGTTCATGGCCGCAGTCAGCCGATCCTACGCGACGGATTACTCCAAAGGGATAAGCATCAGCTCCATCTTCAGCCCAGATGATGAGACGCACATCGAGGCGGTTCGCTATCCGGCTGGATCAGCGACAATGGAGGTATTCCTAGGGTCGCCATTGATCGATGCAGGCGGCAGCGTGCTGGAGCGTATACTAAAAACCTTGTGGGAAATCGTGCGGCACCCAATCGATTTCGTAAACACAAAGATGATGCCGCACATCGCCAGGAGGATGACGATCCTGATGGCGATGCAGACGAAGGACACCCGGCTCAAGAT
>DAOVIK010000051.1 GCA_030673735.1 Anaerolineae bacterium | reverse complement strand
GCCCTCATGGCTTGGAGTCGATGACCTCATTCTACAGCATGTGCCTTCGCATCGGCGCTCGTTATGTGGACATCGGTTGCGCAAATGACACCCATGGTGTCATTTGCCAGATCTCATGTTTTAGAGTACCGCGGTTCCCTTGTGTGCAAAATCGTCCGGCTCGTTAGACCGGACGATTTCTGGCGGGGACGACGGGATTCGAACCCGCGATCTCTGCCTTGACAGGGCAGCGTGTTAAGCCACTACACTACGCCCCCGAACAAGCAACAGTCTACCACACCCGAGGAATCAGCGTCAAGAATCAAACGCTATGCATCCTCTGCATTACTCCCCAACCGCAACGTCCACACCTTCCGCTGCTACAGCCGTAGGCCGCTCACCAGCAATGCCAACCAGCATAACGCCTGCCAAGGCCACCGCCATGCCAATCCATGCGCGCCCTGAAACGACCTCGTTGACAAGCAGCGGAGCCAGTATGGCGGTTCCCATTGGCATAAGGTTTCCAACGATGCTGATCTCGAAGGCCTGTAAGCGCTTCAAGGCATGGTTCCAGATCACGTAGGCCAGCGCGCTGTTGATGATCGCCAACCATGCAACGGTTCCGATCACAGGCATCGACGGCATTTCCGTGACCGGAGCGATCACCATCAGCAGCCCGCCTCCAATGAACATGGGCACAGCCGTCAGGACCGTGCTGTTCACCTCACCCTTGCGCACGAAATCGCGCGCGATCAATCCGAACGTCGCGAGCGAAATCCCTCCCAGCAGAGCTGCGCCGACTGCCTGCCAATCGCCGGTCTCGATCCGCATGCCGAAGAAGATCACTCCGCCGATAAGCGCCAGCAAGAAGCCTGCTCCCTGCAGCCAATTCGGTCGCTCCTTGAGCCAGACGATGCCCACAACTAATGTGAAGATCGGAATCGCGCTCAGCAGGAAGGACGAGGTTGTCGATGGAAGCGTCCTTAGAGACCAGAAGAATAGGCCGTTCCCGATCGGATACGCCAGGATGCCCATAAGCGCCAGCCGAAGCCAGGCACTCAATGATAGGCTACGCAAGACTTGCCGTGAGTTCCAAAGAAGGAATGGCACCAAGCAGAGAAAGGCCCCGAAATAGCGAGCCCCCGCCAGTTGCAGCGGGGAGAGGTCCGCCATGGCGATCTTCACCAGCGCTGGCGATGCCGACCACAGCGAAACCACGAAGATCGCCTCGAACAGCGCCAGGAGCTTCATACTGTCTTTCCCAAGGCTTCTCCAAATGCTCCGAGCACTCTCTCGATAGCTTCATCGTCGATCCAGTAATGCATCACAAGACGAATGCGGTTTCCACCAACGAGGTGAATCTTGATATTCTTCTTCGCAACGGAGTCGGCCAACGCGCTGCTATCCAGGGCAGCACCTTCGCCCACCCTCATGTAGATCATGTTTGTCGGCGGAGGATCGTTTTCCAAGATCACGCCCGGCAATCCTCGCAAGCCATCGGCCAGCAATCGCGCTCGCCTATGATCCTCTGCCAGCCGATCGATCATGCTCTCAAGCGCTACTACTCCCGCCGCAGCGAGAACGCCGGCCTGTCTCATCCCGCCGCCCAGTTGCTTGCGGGCGCGCCGCGCGCCTGCGATGAACGACTCTTCCCCACACAACACCGAACCCACTGGTGCACACAGCGCCTTTGAGAGGCAGAACGTTACCGAGTCCGCCGGTTCGACCAGCTTCGCGGCGTCGACCCCAAGCGCAACTGCTGCGTTGAATATGCGCGCGCCGTCCATATGCAGCTTCAATCCATTGCGATGCGCGAGCTTCCCTACATCGAGGGTATAGTCCAACGAAATCGCAGCACCACCGCAGCGGTTGTGCGTATTCTCCAGGCAGATCAACCGAGTTCTGGGAAAGTGCGGATCATCGCCGCGAATGGCATCCTCGATCGCATCCAAAGCTAGCGTCCCGTCCGACTGGGTGGGAAGCGTCCTGGGATGGACTCCGCCAACCGCCGCTGCACCTCCCGCCTCGTAGAGAAACGTATGCGCCAGATCGCCCAGGATCATTTCATCGCCGCGATTACAGTGCGTCAGAATGGCGGCCAAGTTCCCCATCGTCCCTGAGGGCACGAAGAGCCCGGCCTGCATGCCCAAGCGCTGTGCTGCCATTTCTTCCAAGCGATTGATGGTTGGATCTTCGCCGTAGACGTCGTCTCCCACTTCGGCGTTCGCCATCGCTTCGCGCATGGCGGGGGTGGGATGTGTGACCGTATCGGATCGCAGGTCGATCCATTCCATACCTCTACCTCCTGGCGCATCTCCTCCAGAGAACGCTATGCCGCGCCTCGTAACTGGTCAAGAATCACCTTCAGCTCCTCAGGAAGCGGCGCGTCGAACGTCCTCTGTTCATCATCATCCGGCAAGCGCAGCTTCAACCTCAACGCATGCAAGAATTGCCTGCGAATCGGAAGCGTTGGCTTGCGACGTCCGTAGACTTTATCTCCAACAATCGGGCAGCCCAGGAAGGCCATGTGCACACGGATCTGGTGCGTACGTCCGGTTTCCGGCTTGACCTCGAGCAAGGTGTGCTTGGCAAAGCTATCGATAGTATGGTAGCTGGTCTGCGCCTTGCGTCCCTTGCCCTCTGGCACTACTCCCATTCGCTTGCGGTGGCGCCGGCTTCTGCCCACTGCTGCGTCCACTCGTCCTCGCGCCGTCGGCGGTTTGCCATCCACGAGTGCGAGGTACACCTTCTCTACTTTGCGATCTTTGAACTGGCGCTGCACCATCCGCAGCGCCTGATCATGCTTGGCCATGATCACCAATCCCGAGGTGTCCTTGTCCAGGCGGTGGACCACTCCCGGGCGAAGCTCTCCCCCCACTCCTTTGATATCTGGAGCATGAGCCAAAACTGCGTTCACCAGAGTCCCACGGTCATGGCCCGGTGAAGGGTGCACCACCATCCCTGCCGGCTTGTTCACGATGAGCACGTCGGCGTTTTCGAAGACAACATCCAATGCAATATGCTCGGGCTGCAGATCCGTTGGCTCAGGGGCTGGGATGACGATTTCAATGCGCTCCCCACCCTCCAAACGGAATCCCGATTTGGTGACCACCTCGCCGTTCACGGTCACCCTGCCCTTCCGGATCAATTGCTGCAATCGATTGCGGGAGTGCTCCGGCACACGCTCGACCAATAGGTGGTCCAGCCTGCTGCCCGAAGTCGAAGCGTCAAAACGGATCAGGCGCTCGCTCACCCCACCGAGCGCTCCGTCTCGGCGATGCTCTCGTCCTCTTGTGCCAATCCCTCGGATTCCATCGTCCCCTCGCCCCGTTTCCTGCGCCGTTCCTCGATCCACATGACCACGATGAGCACCGCGACACCGATCGTGATGCTGGCGTCGGCCACGTTAAAGACCGGGACTGGGCCAACCGACACGAAGTCAGTTACTGTGCCGATTGCTAGTCGGTCGAGTAGATTTCCGAGGGCGCCCCCGAGCTGCATCGGCAAGGCGATGCGGATGCCGATTTGATCGCGCGGAATTTGCGGATAGTAGTACAGGATTGCTCCGCTGACCAGCACGGCGACCACCGTAAAGATCAAGCCACCGGCCGGGAAGATGCCAAAGGCGGCCCCTGTGTTGTTCCAATGGACGATGCGCACGAAGGGCGCCGACTCCAATGGCGCCCACGACTCGCCCAGAAGTAATCGTGTACGAACCAGGTACTTGGTCCATTGGTCAAACGCCACAATTGCGCCTGCAGCGCCAAGCAACACAAAGTAATCACGAGCCTTCTGCAAGGTTGATCTCCTGAGCGCTAGGTTGATGAAGGACCCGTGGATTGTACCGTATCCTCGGACGAATGCGAAGCCGATATCAATGTGGATGCGTCTAGCCATCTCGCTTGGCGCGACCTGGATATCAAGACTGCTTTCCGTGAGGAGTTATCGCCACGATTAGCGTCTCTTCATCAAAGGTATGCGTTGCCTCGTGCTTTCCTATCGGCTTCTCCGATTCCTGCATGTCGGTTGCCAGGATCTCCGCCATCACGAATTCTTCATGCTCAGCTATCGCCTCCGCCAACCTCTCGCTGGCGTGGAATGCAACCTCGATGCGATCATCAACCATCAAATCGGCGTCTTTTCGCATCGCTTGCACGCGTCGTACGAATTCGCGCATCAATCCCTCGGAGATCAAATCCGGCGTGAGTGTCGTATCCAAGCCCGCTACATATCCGCCCTCGGCAGCCGCGGCGAAGCCTTCTTGTGCCTCGAACCGCACCTCTACCTCTTCTGGAAGCACCTTCAGCTTCTTCCCGTCCAGTTCTACTTCGATCGGCTTTCCACTCAGTAAGGATTCAGCAGCTTCGGTGGCATCCAGGTTCATGATGGCGTTCTTCAGTTTCGGGAATCGCGCCCCATACTTCTGGCCCAGCTGCCGAGGCAGCGGATGCAGTTGATACTCGACGATCTCCGACGCCGCATCCAACAAGCGCACGGTCTTTACGTTTAGTTCTTCCTGGATCAAGCCGGCAAACGCCTCGACGATCTCGCGCTCCTCGGCGGCTCCGACCGCGAATGAGGCTTCTGCCAGCGGCTGACGGACCTTGACATTGGATTGATTTCGCGCCGCGTGTCCCAAAGAGACCACCCGCATCACGAGCGCCATTTGCATATTCAGGCGCTCATCCAGCAGCTTCGCATCAGCCTCCGGCCAGTCGCAATGATGTACGCTCTCGGGAGCGTCCTTGTCAAGGGTTCGCACAAGATTCTGGTGCATTGCCTCGGTCACGAAGGGCACGAATGGCGCCAGGAGTTTTGCCAGCGTAACCAACGTTTGATACAGCGTGCTGTACGCCGCATGCTTGTCGACGTCGCCAGCTTTACTGACACCGCTCTTGGCCCAGAAGCGCCTCCGACAGCGCCTCAGGTACCAGTTGCTAAGATCATCCACGAACTTGCTCACGGCCGCTGTGGCCTGGTTGGGCTCGTACTTCTCCAAGCGCTCCGCAACCGCCTCCACGAGTTCTTGCAGGCGAGAAAGGATCCAGCGGTCAAGAACGGTGTGCTCCGCGCTGCGCTTCTGGTCAGGTGTCCAACCATCGATTCGCGCATAGGTAGCAAAGAAGCTGTAGACATTCCACAATGGGATCAGGAATTGCCGGCGCACCTCATTTGCAGTTTCATAACCGAACATCAGGTCCTTCTCGGGCTTATGGTCGCAATACATCCACCGCATCACATCGACGCCCATCTTGTCGGCGGCCTCGTTGAACTCGATCGCGTTGCCCCAGGACTTATGCATTTCGCGCCCATCTTCAGCAATCAATGTTCCGTAGGTAAAAACGTCCTTGAAGGGGGCCTTGCGCTCCAGGATGGTGCTCATGGCCAATAGGCTGTAGAACCAGTTGCGGAATTGCCCAGGAAAGCTCTCCGAAATCAGATCGGCCGGGAACCACTTGCTCCAGTATTCCGGATCATCCTTGTAGCCCAGGGTGCTCATCCCCACAATTCCGGCATCCAGCCAGGGATCTCCAACATCCGCAATTCGGCTTGCCTTCTCTCCGCACTTGCTGCAGAGGATTTTTGCCGCGTCAACATAGGGTCTATGCGGACTGTGGGTCTTAAACTCATCCCATCCCTCGACAGCGCGTTCCTCCAGTTCTTCTCTCCCTCCGATCACGTCAAACTCGCCGCAGGTTTCGCACACGTAGATGGGCAGCGCCAGCCCCCAGTATCGCTTCTTGGATATCATCCAGTCATCCATGTTGCGCAGCCAATCCAGCTCGCGCTCGAAACCGAACGCCGGATACCAGCGCGTACCTTCGACGACCACCTCCATGATCTGATAGCGCAGGTTGCGTTCCTTCTCCTTCTCCGTGACTTCCTCGTATGGCTTGCCCAGCTTCTCTCCCATCGAGATGAACCACTCGTCCACCAATCGAAAGACGAGCTCTTCGCCGCACCGCCAGCAGACGGGATACCTGTGTGTGTAATCCGCGACGCTGTAGGTCAAGCCCTTCTCGGTCAGGTTTTCAAAGATGGCATCCGCCGTCTCACCCGCAGGCATCCCGGTCAGCCAATCGTAGCCATCGACGAATACTCCGCTTTCGTTCAGCGGCGCAATAGTCGGCAGATCATGCTCCTTGCTGAGGGCGAAGTCCTCTGCGCCACAGCCGGGCGCGATGTGAACGATGCCCGTGCCTTCCTCCTCGCCAACCTCGTCCCACAGGATCACTCTGTGCGCTTCAGGTCCTCCTTCGCGCTTCTGCGCAGGCAGTTCGTCGAACGGGCCATGATAAAGCCAGCCTTCCATCTCGCTGCCATTCAGCTCCGCTTCGACCTCGAGTTCTCCCTTGAGCATATGCAATGTCTGCTTGCTCAGATAGAAGACCTCATCACCCTGCCGCACGCGCACGTAGGTAAGATCCGGCCCTACGGCCGCGGCGACGTTGCTGCTCAACGTCCATGGCGTGGTCGTCCATACCAGCAGGCTCTCTCCGGGACGATCCTTCAAGGGGAATCTGAGCGTGATGCTCGGATGCGTCAGATCCCTATATCCCTCGGTGACGATCTCGTGCTGGCTCAAGCCGGTGCCGCAACGCCCACACCACGGCATTACGTCTCTGCCCTTGTAGATCCAGCCACGTTCGTGGCATGACTTGAGCATGCGCCATATCGTGTAGTTGTTCTCATCTGAAAACGTGAAGTACGATCCACCTATCTCACGCATGCCCAGCCTGCCGATGATCTCCTCCACGGTCCCGCTGACCGGTCCCTCTGGCCCATCCACCGTGATCAGTTGCGCAGGATCCTGGCCCAATTGATCTCGCAACTTGCGCAGGAAGGCCGGATCGTCCCAATCCATCCAGTAGCCCAGGCGAATGCTCTGCTCGGTTTGCACCGCCGAGAACTCCAGCACCCGCTGCTTGCACAGGATCACGAATTCGGCGAGGCCATAGGCTTCGATGTCGCGCTTTGTTCTGAAGCCCATATCGCGTTCGACATTGACCTCAACCCACAATCCCTGGCAGTCAAAGCCGTTCTGGTAGCGCGTTTGGTACCCCTGCATCGCCTTCAAGCGATGGAAGAGATCCTTGTAAGTCCGTCCCCATCCATGATGAACACCCATGGGATTGTTGGCAGTGATGGGCCCATCAATGAAGGACCAGCGCGGCGCCTCGGCACGCAGTTTCAATAGCTTCTGAAATGCTTCGCTGCTGCGCCAGAATTCCAGGATCTCATGCTCCTGGGCTACGAAATCGATTTGATTGGGCACTGGTTTGAACATCTCTCACCTCACGCTTCAAGAGCCACAACGAGTCGTTTGTTGATCGCTCCCTTGCTCTTGTAGTCAACTATACGCAGAGGACCCACCTCACTCGTGTTCGCCACATGTGTTCCACCGTCTGCTTGCAGGTCCAATCCTACGATCTCCACCACGCGAACACGAGTGATACCCTCGGGAAGGAGATTGATCTTGGTACGGATGAGATCGGGGATCTCAAACGCCTCCTCCCGGTCTAGGGTCCGTGTCTGAACCGGCCGCGCGTTTTCGACCTCCGCGTTAATGCTTGCTTCGATCTCTTGCACAAGCTCCTTGCGCATGTGCTCAAACTCGAAATCCATCCGCCCGCGGAGCGGCTCCATGTTTCCACCAGTAACACTTACCCCATAATCTCGCCAAATTACACCGCAAAGAACATGCATGGCGGTGTGCGTGCGCATGATCTGATAACGCCGCTCCCAATCCAACATTCCGCTCAGACCGTCTCCCACTGCCGGCGGATCACCTTCCAGTTGATGCCAGATCTTTCCCTCGCGGCGGCGGACGCTGGTTACTTGCCAATTCTGGCCCTCGCTTCGAAGGATACCCTTGTCGCTGGGTTGGCCTCCCCCGACCGGATAGAACGCCGTTCTGTCGAGAACGATTCCCTGCTCTTGAACTTCAACATCCTGGGCTTCAAATTCCCTCTGATATGAATCGATGATATAGAGCAGCTCGGTCATGGGAATTCGCCTCCTGCTTCCGGACTAACCATCAAACCGGCTTCCGGCACAAATGAAAAAGCTCCCGACCTCCAGGGACGGGAGCTAATACAGCTCTCGCGGTACCACCCTGATTCCCGCAGCATGCGGGCTCTCAGCAAGGTACGGCCTGCGTCTCAGGCTTATACCCTTGCCCGGGTAACGGTGGGCAAATCCGTCTTCCTTACTCGCAGCGTGTTGCGCTTTCAGGTTGCGACTTCGGAGGGATTTTTGGTCCGGCGGGTTGCCCCGGCTCTCACCTCCCCGGGTTCGCTTTCAACCAGGTCCGGACCTACTCGTCTCCATCAACGCCTTTCGGTGCGACCAGCTATCCAGTTTGAGCGATTATGCCATAAGCGAAGGCCGAGGTCAATGCCCCAGCAGCCGAACACTAACCTTGCGATCGTGATGCACAAAGCTCACTTTGCCAAAGCATCTAGCCAGTGGCAGTGCCTCATCCCGCAAATCGCGCATGCGAGGCGACTTGGCTTTCCACTTTCCAGCAACCTGGTTCAAGACCAACCGACTGTCTCCAGCTATGCGCAGTTTCACCCGGCCTGGATCGATGCCACGCTTCTCCAACTCCTTCAAGAGCTCCCGCAGTCCGCTGATCAAAGCTCGATACTCCGCTTCGTTGTTGGTTCCCTTTCCCCAAGTCAGCCTTCGGGCCGGCCGTTGTGGCAATCCATCGCTCCTTACCAGAAAGGAGCCGTATGTCGGTCCGGGATTTCCCTTGCTGCCTCCGTCAAATACAAGGGTGACTCTCAGCGAGCGGCCGCCCGCGGATTTTGATTTCAATCGATCCTCCGATGGCTAGCTCTACCGATCATCAGCCACCCCGTGATTCCGCTCGTAGATCGCTTCCAAGTTGCGTCTGTGAAGCTCCTCGGCAAGTCCATTGAGCAAGATGCGGCTCTTGCCACATTGCTCAACACCCACCGTTGCCAAGTATCCCGCCGGATCGCGACGCCTGGAAGCCTTGCGCGCCTCCTTCGTCACCACCGCAAGATAATTCAAGTTTGCGCGCACCGCGTTCTGCACTTCACCGCGCAGGATCACATCACCATGCCCCTGGACAAGGCTTTCCAGATTCAATCGCGGGAT
>DAOVIK010000328.1 GCA_030673735.1 Anaerolineae bacterium | reverse complement strand
GCACGGGCAAATCCTTGCTGGGGCCGACTTCGCGACATTGGCTCAAGCGCATTCCACGGACACAAGCACACGGCTTGCTGGTGGCGACTTGGGCTGGTTTGCCACTCGGACGCTTACTATGCCAGATGTGGAGGAAGTGGCATTCTCGCTGGAACCTGGACAAGTAAGCCAACCTGTGGAAAGCTTGCTTGGCTTTCACATCGTGAAGTGCATTGAGCGGGGGGAACATCCGTTGTCTCCGCAAGCCTTGCAGCGACAACGGGAAGCGGCGGTGGTTGATTGGCTGAACTCACAGCGCGACACCGTAGCAATCGAGATCTTCATCACCCCCTAAGCACGGGAAAGGGAGGGGATATACAATGGATGATATGACCGAAACGCGCTCCGGCTTCAGCCTTGGCCGCATGCTCGGAAACTGCCTGACGCTCTTGATTCTTTTGGCCACGTTGGGCGTTGCCGCCGCGTACGCCATTGTGTTCATCAACCCTCAAGTGCCGTTCAATCCCTTCCCACCGCCCACCTACCCGCCGGAGTTGGAATTCCCAACCCCCACTCCTACTTCTCCTCCCTTAGAGCCGACAGCGACCCTTGAGCCGACGGCCACTTTAGATCCAACAAACGAGCCGATCGCGACGGCAACCGCCACGCTGGAGCCGACGGCAACCGAAACGAGCACTCCTATTCTGCCGACAGAAACGCCCACACCATTGCTTCCCACGGAGACGCCCACGCCTACTCCGGTTCCCTTTGGATTGCAACCGGGGAGCATCGCCGCCACAACGAGTTGGTTCCATGGCTGCGATTGGATGGGCGTCGGAGGGCACGTGCTCGAAACCGACAATTCACCTCTGATCGGCATTGGCATTCAACTCGGCGGTGAGCTAGACGGCGTCCCCAAGAACATGGAAGTACTCAGTGGAAGCGCCAGCGACATCTTGGGCGAATCGGGGTACCTGTTCGATCTGGCGGATCATCCCATCGCCAGTGAAGAAACGCTTTGGCTGCAGCTTGTGGACGTCAGCAGCGGGCTGCCGCTTTCCGAGAAGGTCTATCTCATCACCTACGACACGTGCTCCAAGAACTTGCTGCTTGTCAACTGGCGCAGGCTGCCCTGAGCATCCTTCAATAGCACCAATTCACAGGTCTCGCGCGCCGTGCGCGAGACCTGTTTGATTCAGATCCGTTCGCTACGGCGCCGTGCGCGAACTCATGCGGTGTGCATCCCTCGCAACTGGGTCTATAATCACCGCACTCGAATATGGAAACCATCACAGGAGAGGGCAAATGAGCACACCGAGATCTTGGTTCAAGCCATCCGTTCTGCGTTCACTGGTTCTACCAACGCTTGTCGTTACCTTGGGCATGCAGACGATGCGCATTTTGTTCCCGGGGCTGGCCTGGTATCTCAAGGACACGGTTGGGGTCGGGTCAATGACATTGGCCGGCTATGCCTTCGGCACATTTCTGATTGCATTCCTGGCCGCACTCTTACGGCGCTTGGCCGGTCCGCGCATCTCGCTATGGATCACGGCCGGCGGCCTGGCCATCCTGCGCCTGGTCGAACAGGTGTTGTCCAGTCCCGCGGCGGATCTCTGGATCAGCATGGCGGGAACGGCGCTGTTCCTGCTCTTCCTGCCGATCTTCGTGGGCCATTTGCGCGCCCAAGGCGGGGATTTCATCGCCCCGCGCTTAGGTTTTGGCCTGCTTCTGGGCCTCACGCTTGATACCGCTATTCACGGCGCGGCGACCACGCTTGACTTGAGTTGGATCCCCGGGGTTGTGCCCTTGCTGGTGGTACTGGCCCTGGTGGCGATCGTAATCTGGGCCCTTATCGACGAGACGTATCCCAGCCACTCCGAATCCAGCGAGGCAAGTTGGGGTACAGCGATGTCCCTGATCGCCTTGGGACCGTTTCTGGTGTTCCAAGCCCTGGTGCTCCAAAACCAAGGTTGGATGACGCAGGTCGGCGGCCTGCAGCCGAGTGCGGCGTTTGCCATGGTTATGGTTGGCAACCTGCTGGCATTTGGCGGGATGACTTGGGCCTTCGCCCGTCCACACACATTCCATCCGCTCCTGGGCCTGGCCACGGTGTTCTATCTCGGTTGGGCAGGCTTCTCGGCCGATACTCCTCACTCGGGTTACATCCTGACCTCTCTGGTCAGCCAGTTGCTGTTTGGATGGAGCTTGGCCACGCTGGCAACCTTGAATGCGCCTGCCCGCAAGCGCGGCCTATGGCGCACGACCCTGGGCACCGGCCTGGGCATGGTCCTCTTCCTGCTGCTTTCTTTCGTGTACTACGTCTCGCTGGACATCGCGCTTCCGATCCCGCGCAGCGCAATCCTCCCCACGGCGGCGATAATTTTCGGCCTGATCGCCTTCCTGGCTTCACTTCGGGTGCGAAATATGGGCCGCTCACCATGGAGGGATTGGACGCCGATCGTCATAGCTCTCGTCTTGGCGGTTGTGCCCCTGTTCCACTGGCTTGTCCAAGGGCCTGCACCATCAGCCGAAGAGCCCTCCGGCCATCCCGTTCGAGTCATGACCTACAACGTGCACTCCGCATACAGCGTTCCCGGCAGCCAGGATCCGGAAGCCATCGCGCGCGTGATCGAAGACAGCGGGGCCAAGATCGTCGCCCTGCAGG
>DAOVIK010000100.1 GCA_030673735.1 Anaerolineae bacterium | reverse complement strand
TCTCAGCGGTGATCAAGGTGGCGATTGGATCATCAACATAGCGGATGATAAGTGCACGGTGGAGCAGGGCGTGGCCGAATCTCCCACGCTCACCTTGACCATTGATGCAGGAGACTACATCGACCTAATCACTGGAAAGCTGAATGCAATGAGCGCTTTCGCCGGCGGCAAGCTCAAGCTCAAAGGAGACTTGAACCTGGCGATGAAGCTCATGGACTTCTTCAAGCTTCCGGGCTAGAACGCTAGCTCACACAAATAGACACATTCGAGCCGCTGCTTGGTGTTTCGATTCCATCCCGGAGACACGATCGCCAAGTCTGGCGGCTCAGTGTGTTGGTCTCATTCTCTTTGGATTCGACCACGGTGCATTCGCGGCCGCCGCGCTCAATCGCTTTCGTCCACGTCTTAGCGCAAGATGCTCCGTTGGCTTGGGGGATCACCTCTCGTATCCCCGGGATCATTCACATGCGGGCATGCCTGGCTGATTGTAGAACCATCACGGATTATGTACCGTAGAGACGTAGCATGCTACGTCTCTACGACTCATTGGCATAGGATGGCGCAGATGGATGAACCGCATCGACATGCGCGGTCGAGTGGTACGCCCCAACGAAACAATTGTAGGGTCCATGTGGAGGGAAGAATCGTTTTCAGCATTCTAGGGGGCGCACGGCCGCGTGGCCCGAGCAATTTTCGGGGTGCGCCCCTACGAATCATTGGCAAAGGTTGAAGCGGATTGTGGGATCGTCCCGATATCCCCGATTGGATCCTCAACGCGGAAGATCCATGCTTCAACAACGGACCATTGCGGACCTCGGAACCGGCCTCTGGCCGGCAGGCGCGGCCTCTTGGCGGCGGTGCATCACCGGCAGCGCCAGCTCCAAGTGGTTAACATGATGATCAGGACTTCAAATGAATGTACTTGCGGTGGATGCGGGCGGCGAGGGGATCGAGGCCCAGGCTGAGCAACGCCTCCTCGGGGCGGCCGGTGGCGGCATCGCGAGCCGACAGGCGCATGACGAGTAGGATGCCCGCTCCATCGGCCGGCCGGGCTTCGAGGGATTCGACCAGAGGGCGTAGATCGTAGGCCTTGCCCCTTCGCTGGCGAGGGAGCTCAGGGCTTTCAAGAAGGTCACGGATGCGGGCCTGGAGCTCGGAGATGTTACCCGCCTCCTTTAATAGGGCCTGATACGTGGCGGCGAGGATTTGCTTCTGGAGCGCCGGCTGGTCCGCATCGACGGACTGGACGGCCTCGATGAGCAGGCCGGGGGGTGCGGAGGACTGCAGGGCCTGCAGCAGCTCGTCGGGCTCACGAACTTCTTCGAGCCACACGTCGATCAGCTCGCACTCGCTCGTGAATCCCAGCGGAAGGGCCAGTCCAAGGCTGATGCGAGGCCTCGGGTTATAGCCGCGAGTGTGCATTACCGGAACACCGGCGCGCCGCAGCGTGCGTTCCCAGGCATGATGCAAGTCCAGATGGCTTGTGAAGCGCATCGGATCTGCCTTGGCGAAGGTGAAACGATGGCGATACTTCTGGGGATCGCTCATTTGCCTTTCGCTTAGCTGCTCGATACCACCTGGCTGGACTTCTCCCGCGCCACTGGCTTGACCTCTGGGCATTTCCAGATCTCGCCGGGATGCTGGCGCCGCAGGTCGTTGAACTTGGGCAGGATGCCGCAGGCCGTGCAGTGCTCACGGCAATCGGGGCGGGTTTTCCCCTCCAGGCTCCATTGATAATCCTCCACCAGCATCTTCTTCGTGACCCCGGCGTCGATGTGATCCCAGGGAAGGATTTCGTCCAAGGCGCGCTGGCGGCTGGTATAGAAGGCCGGATCGAGACCGGCATCCCCAAAGGCCTGCATCCAAGCCTGGTGGTCGAAATGCTCCTGCCAGGCGTCGAACTTGGCTCCGCGTTGCCAGGCATGGAGGATCACGGCGCCCATGCGCCGGTCGCCGCGCGAGAGCCACGCTTCGAGCATGGTGCGCTGGGGATCGGTCCAACTCAGCTTCAGTCCCCTGCCGCGCAGCTCGCGCCGAAGCAGATCCTGCTTGGCTTCGATCTGTGCTTCGCTCTCGCAGGCCACCCACTGGAAGGGTGTGTGGGATTTGGGCACGAAGGTGCTCACGCTCACATTCACGCGTGCGCGCTTGCCGATGAAGGACCTGCCCTTGGCGATGATTGCCTTGCTTAGGTCGGCGATAGCTTGCACATCCTCGAGCGTTTCCGACGGATGCCCGATCATGAAATACAGCTTGATCGTGTGCCAGCCGCGCTTGAAGATCTCCTCGACGGTCTGCAGGATCTGATCGCTGGGTACGGGCTTGTTGATGATGCTGCGCATGCGTTCGGTGGCGGCTTCCGGCGCGAGCGTGAAGCCGCTGCGGCGCGAGCTGTCTTGAAGAAGGTCCATCAGTTCGACGGATAGGCTCTCGATGCGCAACGAGGGCAGGGAGAGATTTACATGCCTGCCGGCGAAGCGCTCGCCGGCCTGGCGGACCAGTTCTTGGATCTGGCTGTAGTCCGATGAGGACAGGGATAGCAGCCCAGCTTCATCGTGGCCGGTGCATGCCTGCGCCTGCTCCATAGCGTCGAGGATTTCGCCGACGCTGCGCTCCCGGACCGGGCGGGTGACCATGCCGGCATGGCAGAAGCGGCAGCCGCGCGTGCAGCCGCGCATGATCTCGATGGGCATCCGGTTGTGGCTTACGTCGATGAACGGCACGATGAAGCGTGTGGTCGCCGGAGGCAACTCTGGGACGATGCGCTTCAGCACAGGCAATTCGATCCCGGATGCCAAGGGCTTGACCTGCGAGATCGTGCTGTCGGCTCTGTAATCAACTTGGAATAGGCTGGGCACGTACACGCCACAAATGGGTGAAAGGGCTTCCAGCAGGGCTTGTCGTGGCTCGGAGCCACCCTTCCACTGCTCGTAGCAGCGAACGATTTCGAGGATAGCTTCCTCCCCCTCGCCGATGACGAAGGCATCGATGAAATCCGCCATCGGCTCGGGATTGAACGTGGCGTGGCCGCCGGCGATGACCAGCGGGTGCCGGCGCTCTCGTTCGGCGCTGAGCAAGGGAATGCCGGTCAGATCGAGCATGTTGAGGGCATTGGTGTAGAGCGTTTCGTAGGGCAGTGAGAAGCCCAGGATGTCGAAATCAGCGATGGCGCGCTTGCTTTCCAGGGAGTGCAGCGGCACGCCGTGCCGGCGCATGAGCGCTTCCATGTCACTCCAAGGCGCGTACACGCGCTCGGCGAGCACATCCGGCTGTTGGTTGAGGATGTCATAAAGGATCGCTAGCCCGAGGTTGGACATGCCCAGATCGTAGATATCCGGGAACGCCAGGGCTACGCGCGTGGGGACCTGTGCCCAATCCTTGAGTACCTGGTTGAGCTCGCCTCCGGTGTAGCGGCCGGGTTTCTGCACGCGCGGCAGTATGGCGTCAAGCTCGCGTTCAATGGCCTCGGGATCCATACCTGGTTGACACCTCGTTCCTTAGTTCGGACGAAAAGAGTTGGCGATTATAGCACACGCCTTCATTGTACCTTGTGGCGTGTGCGAAGTTGTCTTTGAGCATAGGTTTCATGCGGAGAATGCAGGATTCATTGACGCTCTCTGCGGGGGCGTGATAGAATCACCGTCGCTTGCCCCCATCGTCTAGAGGCCTAGGACGTGGCCCTCTCAAGGCCAAAACCGGGGTTCGAATCCCCGTGGGGGCACCTGCTAAAACCCAATCCGAACCGCAAAGCTTGGCCGGGAAGCAATTCCCGGCCATGTTGCATTCTGTGCAGCGCTGCCTAGCCATGTACCTTGGTGAGAATGGCATGGTTGGGGTGCGGAACCAGATCATGGTGATCCAGCACCGCACTGCTGTTCGAATACTACAGCTTGCCGGAATCGCTGTATACTGGTTGCGAAACAGAAAGGGGCATCTCCACGCGGTAGTTCATCCTTTGTCAAACGCCACTTCCTGCGATCCCTGATTGACTGCCTTCATCCCCGGTCTTCCACTAGAAGATACCCCTCATTCGAGCCTCGTGTTAGGCACGTCCCGCATTTGCATGGAAGTAGTCTAGGTGCAGGAGGAGCACATGAGACAGAGCCCAAGAGATCGGTTTGTCGACTTCCTGAAGAATGTCGGCAAGGTCCTGCTATTCATTGTTATGGGCTTCCTCACCTTTGGATTGGCACAATTCTGCCAACAGATCTCTCCCTTCACCAGGACCACTGCCGCGCCTACTCGCCGGCCCACAGCAACTACCGCACCAACAGCAGTGCCGGACATCACGGGAAATCTGGTTGATTTGCTTGAAGCCGGTCAAATCGAGGCACGGCCGAGGGGGTCTTCGATCGAGGACCTTGAGCTGGATATCAAACGACTCCTGGATGAATTGATCGAGGTGGAGATCGAAGTCGGCACGTATTTCATAGCGCACTCAGGATCCGTTCAGAACATGGTCGTTTTGCAGGAAGTGGTTGTCCGGCTTGAGACCGGTAGTTGGATCGAAGTTCTGCTTGATGTTGCCTGTGGCAACATGCGTCGGAGTATCCCTGACGGCGCGGACACTTTTGAGATCGCTCGTCACCCAGAGCAAGCCGAGTTGCAATTGCTCCTTAATTCCATGAGCGAATCCCAACGCGAAGGCTGGGAATACAGGAGTTTTGATGTCAAGCAAGCTGCGATCTGGATCGTCACGGACGACGCCAGCTACAGCGGCCTTGGCATATTGATGAGAAGCAGCGGGTACACGGGACTCCGCACTCGCGTAATCGATGAAGATGACGCCGCCCGGGCGATGCAATTGGTGGATGACGCGGGCATTGATATCACTACGAAAGCTATATGGAATGACCGCGATCAGATCACAGAAGGCGTTGAGGAGCCGGCTCTGGCCGAGTGGATTCGGGAGCGGGAGGCCAGGATTGAAGGGTAGTGACCTGTTGATTGCGACAACGAGATCCTTCGCCGTCCGTCGCTCACCCCAGACGTTTTGAGTGGGGCCCCTGATGCTTTTACGGGGGTCGCTATGCTCCCTCAGGATGACGTGATGTGAGTAGGGGATAGTTCGCCGTTTGTCCCGTACGTCTTTAGCGGGGCGAACCGCCCCTACAAATCCTCTGAAAAGGCCTCGCGCGAATTGGCAGGAATCCCAAAGATCGGGAGCGTCACCTATCAGGATCTCCCACGAGGGAATCGAGGTTCGGCACCCAATGGTCCGCGTGAACACGATCGGCCATTTCGGCAACGCATGCGTAGGGGATGCTCTTGGCAGTCATCTCCCCGGCTAATCTGCCTTCAAAGCCCCACAACTCGGCTTCAGCATACCAATCCGCAGGCTCGGTGTTGGCATCGTTGTCTTGGAAGCCGCCCGCCAAGGTTGCGCTCGCGTGGACTTCTGCTTGCACATATGACAGATCGCAATTCAAGCGCGTCCAGAGGTCTGCAGTCTTACGAAAGCCATCATAGGCCTGCCGGATGTGGGGCTTATCCGGCGCGGCTTGGACATGGTCGTAGCTGGCAAAGGTCAGCATCACGCGAAGCTCCGGGAGTTTCTCTCCGATTGCAGCGTAGTTGTTGACCGTGATCCGATACGGCCAGAAATCGGCTGTTTGCTGCGGCGTGGCGACATCCGAAGGCCATGTCTCGAGCGTGAACACGCCATTATCAAGCAGCGCCTGCGTCAGGGCATGGGAGAACCAGCGCTTGCCATTTATGTTGGGGCCCTTGTCGTCCAAGACGTAGTCTTCCCCGTTAGGAACCTCGAATACCGGCCGACCCTCTGGAAACGCTTGGTTCTGGATCCAGCTGAGATGCGAGTAATCAACCGCAATGCTCGTGGGTGTGTAGCCTTCGTGATCGTAGTATGGGTTGTAGATCGGTCGGTGCCGGTCCTCGAAGTGGCCAATCTCGAGCGGATACATCTCAGCCATGGTGGGATTTTCCCGGCCGACGAAGTACTTCAAGCCTTGCAGGGCTTCGCCATAGTAGGCCATCACGTTGGTTGCCACAACGCCAGCATGGGATGATGCGAACAGGCCCACGTTTTCGTACAAGGGCTGGATTGATATTAAGTCATCCAGAGGGCAGCCGTCGATATCGGATTCCACACCGAGTGCAAAGCGAATGGTATCGCGCAGCGCTGCGAGGCTGTTAGGTCCACCGAAGTCATAGGTTCCCTCGCTGCTTAAGCCGGTTTCGGGATCCGTTTTTCCCGGCCATAGGTGAGTGATGACGATGATGCCCATGTCGACGGGATTGAACTCCAGGTGGAAGGTAGTCGCCCCGCTGTTGTACTTATCGACAAACCATGTTGAAGCAACCACCACGACCGGCGCGCTATTCCCATAT
>DAOVIK010000174.1 GCA_030673735.1 Anaerolineae bacterium | reverse complement strand
TCCGCTACCTTGATCAAGAGAACAACCAGCCGTATTGCTGGACAACGTCGTGGGGGTTATCGACGCGCTTCATCGGCTCCATCATCATGGTGCATGGCGATGACAAGGGGCTGATCCTTCCTCCGCGATTGGCGCCGTATCAATTCGTCGTGGTTCCCATCTTCAAGAACGAGGCGCAGAAATCCGAGGTGGCCGAAGCCATCGAGAACATCGAGGCCGAGCTGGGAGATTTCCGCTATCACATTGATTGGCGCGAGGGAATGACACCGGGCTTCAAGTTCAACGATTGGGAGATGCGCGGCGTGCCGCTGCGTATGGAAGTGGGACCGAAGGACGTTGCGGATGGTTCGGTTACGCTGGCGCGAAGGGACATGCCGGGCCGCGAGGGCAAGAATGCCGTGCCGCAAAAGGGTGTGGCGCAGGCGGTCAGCAGCCTGTTGGAGGAAATCCAGCAAGCCCTTTACGACCGGGCGCTGGCGTTCCGTGAGGCAAACACACACGATCCCGACGATTTTGAGGCGTTCAAGGAGGTCGTAAGGGACGGTTGGGCGGATGGCTGGTGGTGCGGGGAGGGCGAGTGCGAAGCCGGTATCAAGGAAGAGACCAGAGCCACGGTCCGCTGCATTCCATTGGATCAACCCGGGGGAGAGGGAACGTGCATCCATTGCGGAAATCCCGCCAAGGAACGTGCGATCTTCGGTCGCGCGTATTGATCGATTTGAGTTGCAGGCGATGACGGCCGTAGATCCCCAGAGGCTCGCGCGAGAGATTGACGCCTTGGGCATGGAGTTGCAGAATCCCAAGGCCTTGCGCAGCCGTGTGGTCGCGCTTCTCGACATCTACGCCGACCGCACGCGGCGCACCGGCACGAGTTCCAATCCCGACCGTGCGCCGTGGTCTTTCGATGTTCCTGCTCCTATCCTGCGCTCTTTGAAGCAGTTCTTGTGCGAGCGATTGGCCGGCAGGCTTGAGCTTGCATGGGGAGTCGCCGATGAGCTGTGGGCGGCGGGGTATCGCGAAACGCAGGAGCTGGCGGCAGATATCCTCTCACTGCATGAAAGCGAGCAGGTTGCCGGTTGGGCGGAGGCGCACGTAGCCCGAAGCGTCGAAAGCGCTGCGCTGGCAGCGCTGGCAGGCAATGGTCTTGCAGGCTGGCGGCAGGCCGATCCCCAGGATTTCCTGGGGAGAGTTTCTCTCTGGCTGAACGGCGAAGCTAACCGGATGAAGGTGCTTGCCTTCTACAGCCTTGCCGCGGCTGTCCGCGATCCATCGTTCGTAGACCTGCCCACGATCTACAAGCTGATTAGCGGATTCGGCCGGCCGGCGCGCGGGGATATCAAGCGTGCCCTGTCCGATTTGGTGCATGCGCTAGCTCAGCGCAGTCCAGCGGAAACGACGCATTTTCTCCTGGCGAGAATGAAGCGCGGCGTCTCAGGCGCTATGACGCTAGCGCGCGAAGTTAAGGATAGCCTGCCGGCTCCACAGAAGACAACAATACAGAAAGCCTTGTCGGGATAGTGCCCCACTGGTAGAATTCGCACAGCATATCCGTTGACTAGACCTTCGGGCGGCCTTATGGGCTACCCGTTGGGTGACCTGCCCATGGAGCAGATGTCATGACAATGACGAAGGAAGAAAAGAACGAGCTGATAGACGAGTATCACCGACACAAGACTGACACGGGTTCGCCCGAGGTTCAGGTGGCGATCCTTACGCGCAGAATCGAGCAACTCACGGATCACTTGCGCAATCACAAGCACGATGAGTCCTCCCGACGAGGACTTCTGAAGATGGTTGGGCGTCGTCGTCGGCTGCTGACCTATCTGAAGAGCGAGAATGCCTCGTCGTACCTCACGCTGACCGATAAGCTGGGGATCCGACGCAAGTAGAACGAAGATGAAGACAGGGTGATGCTTCTAGCATTGGCACGTCTGGTGGGGGCTCATCGACTAGATGGCACAATCGGATTAGAAACCAAGAATAGCCCTGACCCGAGAATGTGGCTGGGTATTGGAGAGCGTCCTGCAGAGCGAACTTCCTGCAGCTGCAGGCCATTCTCCAGTCCCTAGCCCTGCGGGTTGGAGGCAGGGAGGGATTTTTTCCATGTTAGAAATAAAGCAATACACTGCGACCGTTGATGGCAAGACCATCACGATCGAGACCGGCAAGTTTGCGTGGCAGGCCGGCGGAGCGGTAACTGTGCGCCAGGGTGAAACGATGCTCCTGGCCGCGGCTACGATGGACAAGAACATCCGCGAGGGGATCGACTACTTCCCTCTGCGAGTGGATTACGAAGAACGGCTCTATGCCGGTGGACGTATTCCGGGATCGTACTTCCGCAGGGAGGGGAGGCCTTCGGAGAACGCCACCCTGATTGCCCGCTTGACAGATCGACCCCTGCGTCCTCTTTTTCCCAAGGGTATGCGCAACGATGTGCAGATCATCATCTATTCCCTTTCATCAGATGGGGAGACGCCCATCGATGTGCTCGCCATTTTGGCCGCATCGACCGCGCTTACCATCTCCGACGTCCCCTTCTTGGGGCCCATCGGAGCGGTACGCGTTGCCAAGGTGAATGGAGAGTTTGTCGTCAATCCAACCTACAAAATGATAGAGCAATCTGCACTTAACCTGCGTGTGGCCGGAACGCGAGACGCCATTCTGATGGTCGAGTGCGCCGCCGATCAAGTGGAAGAAAGCGTGATGGTCGAAGCACTCCAGGTCGCCCATAGCGGAATGCAGCCATTGATCGATCTGCAGGATCAGATGCGCGAAGAAATCGGCAAGCCCAAGCGAGAGTATGAAGTCGTCTCGCTCCCCGAGGGCGTTGTTGACGCTGCGAAGTCCTGGCTTGGAAACAAGATGGACGGCATCTACGGGGTGCAGAGGACGAAGGCGGAACAAGGCCAAGCCGTGGAAGCACTGCAGTCGGAACTCCTGGAGGCGCTCTTGGCTGCTGAGGAAGGCGAATACGATGAACGCGCGATTCGCGGCGCATTCCAGGAAGTCTACAAGGAAGATGTACGCGCACGTATTCTCGACCACCAGCAGCGTCCTGATGGACGCGGGCTGCAGGATATTCGCTCCCTCGGCATCGAGGTCGATCTCAGTCCGCGCGCACATGGTTCCGGACTTTTCTCGCGTGGCGGAACGCAGATCCTGACCATGGCAACGCTGGGTACACCGCGTGAAAGACAGGAGTTGGACACCCTTCAGCCCGAAGAGGAAAAGCGCTACATACATCACTATAACTTCCCGCCCTTCTCGGTGGGTGAGACGCGACCTTTGTTTGGCGCATCGCGGCGCGATATCGGACACGGTGCGCTGGCTGAGAGGGCGCTCATGCCCGTCTTGCCGCCTTTGGATGAATTTCCTTACACCATGCGCCTGGTTTCCGAAGCGCTCTCATCGAACGGTTCCACTTCAATGGCTGCGGTATGTGGGTCGACCCTGGCTCTGATGGACACCGGTGTTCCGATCAGCGCCCCGGTCGCAGGCATTGCAATGGGGCTGATCAAGGATGATGATCGATACACCATCCTGACCGACATTCAAGGGGTTGAGGATCATTACGGTGACATGGACTTCAAGGTCGCCGGCACGCGGGTAGGTATCACGGCGCTGCAGATGGACATCAAGCTCAAGGGGATCTCGCCCGAGTTGATGACTGAAGCCTTGCAGCATGCGCGTGAAGCCCGCATCTTCATTCTCGACGCCATCCAGGAGGTTATGCCGGCCCCGCGTGCCGAGCTCAAACCGCACGCGCCGCGGATGACTGTTCTCAAGATCGATGTGCAGAAGATTGGGGCCGTGATTGGACCGGGCGGCAAGATCATTCGCGGCATCCAGGACGAAACAGGAGTGCGCATCGACGTTCAGGATGACGGTACGATCTACATCGCTGCCACGGATGGCCCCAGCGCCAAGAAGGCGCGTGAGATGGTTGAAGCGCTGACCGAGGAAGCGGTCATCGGGCGCATCTACACAGGACGGGTTGTACGCACCACCGATTTCGGGGCCTTCGTTGAGATCCTGCCCAACACCGATGGTCTGGTGCACATCTCGCAACTGGCCTCCGAGCGTGTGGAAAGTGTTGAGGACGTGGCCAAGGTGGGCGATGAGATCACGGTGATGGTGACTTCGATCGACAGCGATAACCGCATTCGTCTCTCCCGCCAAGCCGTGCTTGAAGGATGGACGCCTGAGGAAGCCATGGAGCGCGATAAGCGTTCTCGACGTCCCAGCGGAGGCAGATCTGGTGGTAGAGGCCGCGGCGGAAGGAGCTCAGGCTCCCGCAACACACGTAGATCTTGATTGGAATTGATTGAGGAATCCTTTCCGAAAGAACAACGTACAGTCAAGAGCGATCGCGAATCTCGATTTGCAACTATCGCATGTCGTTTCGTTCAGCGACATAAGCTAGAATACAATCATGCCGCGCAATAGCGCACGACCTCGATGGTCTCCAAACTTGAAGCTGATCGTCAGCGTAGGTATGCTGGCGATCTCCATCTACTTGCTGTATCGATTCAGGGCTGTCGTTGCCCCGATGGTGTTGGCGGGCGTCCTGGCGTTCCTGCTCAATCCGATTGTCACTCGCATAGAGACTCGACTGGGGATGTCGCGCGGCCTGGCAACTGTGCTTGTGTAC
>DAOVIK010000255.1 GCA_030673735.1 Anaerolineae bacterium | reverse complement strand
TGGGACCTGATCGTGATCGGCGGGGGGATCACGGGCGCGGCGATCCTGCGCGAGGCCTCGCGCGTCGGTCTGCGGGCGTTGCTGGTCGAGGCGGGAGACTTCGGCTCCGGAACCTCGTCCCGCTCGTCGAAGCTGGTGCACGGCGGCTTTCGCTACCTGCGCAACGCGCAGATCGCTCTCACGATCGAATCGGTGCGCGAGCGCGAACGTCTGCAGCGCGAGGGCCGGGGCTTGGTCAACCCTCTGAGCCAACTGCTGGTGAACATGCCCGGCGACCGCATTCCACCCTGGGTCTTCGGCCTCGGCCTGGGCCTATACGACCTGCTGGCTCTCAAGTGGGGGCACAAGCGCTACGACGCCGACGGCTTGCTGGCTCTCTGCCCGCAGCTCAAAGGCGCGGCGACGCTGGGGGGCTACCGCTACATCGACGCCAACACAGACGATGCGCGCCTTGTCCTTAGGATCCTGCGCGAGGCGGTGCGCGACGGCGGGGTTGCGCTGAGCTATGCCCGCGCCGAACGATTACTGCGAACGGCCTCCGGGCGAGTCTGCGGAGTGGCGCTGCAAGATCTCGCCAGGCATGGAAGAAATGCGGAAGTGCAGGCGCCGGTCGTGATCAGCGCGGTTGGCGCTTGGGCCGATGAACTGCGGCAGCAGGTCGGCGCGCGTTCCCGCTTGCGTCTGCTGCGCGGCAGCCATCTCGTACTGCCCCACAAGCGGCTTCCACTCTCCCGCTCGGTCAACATCCTTCATCCCGCGGATCATCGCCCGGTCTATGCCCTGCCATGGGAGAGCGTGACCATCGTCGGCACGACAGACGTGGACCATGACCGCCCGCCGGAAAGCGATCCTGCCATCAGCGATGCCGAAGCCGAGTATCTGATACGGTTCCTGGGACGGGCTTTCCCCTCTCTCGAACTCGACGCAAGCGATGTGGTGTCCACCTTCTCCGGGATTCGCAGCGTGGTGGACACGGGGAAGGCCAACCCCTCCAAGGAGTCGCGCGAGCATGCCATCTGGCAGGAGAGCGGCCTGCTGACCGTTACCGGCGGCAAGCTGACCACGTTCCGGCTCATGGCCCAGGCGGCCCTGCGCCGGGTGCGTTCGCGCCTGCCCGGCAATCCCAGGTTCCACGCGCGACAGCGCGTGCTCGATGAAACCAGCGCAGAGATGCTCTCCGGCGTCGAGCTTGAAGCCCCGATGCGATTGCGCCTGCTCGGGCGCTACGGCCTCGAAGCACCGGAGTTCCTCCATGCCTCATCACCCGATGAGCTCGTTCCCGTTGCGCCCACGCAAACCCTCTGGGCGGAACTGCGCTGGGGGGCCCGGAACGAGGGCGTCATGCACCTCGACGATCTGCTGCTGCGCCGCGTGCGCCTGGGGCTGCAGCTTCCCTCCGGTGGGCTGGATCAGATCGCGCGCGTGCGCGAGATCGTACAGAAGGAGCTAGCATGGCCTGACGAGACCTGGGAGAAGGAACTCCAGAATTACACACACCTCTGGCGCCGCTCCTATGCTCCCCCCGAACTCACTGCGGGCCCTTCGGTATAACATCGACTTCTCCACTTCCACCAATCAACGCCACATGAGCCATTGCGGGTACAATCTGTGCGTCGCTGATTCTTTGATCGGCGCTGAACGCGGAGCTCAACGATGCGCCATCGAAACACTCAGTCGCTCTTCCTGAGATTTGCGCCCCAATGCTGGCTGCCCATCATCGCTCTTTCACTCGCGGCAACAGCATGCAGCCTGCCATTTTTGCCTCTTCCTCCCACGCCGACGGCCTCCCCCTCGCCAACCAGAACCCCCGTCCCCGCAACCGCCACAGCTACCGGATCTCCACTGCACACTCCGTCCCCCACCATCCAGGCCCTGGCTCCGGACGTTCTCGAGGAGCTGGAGAGGATCGAGGGCCAGGTAGTTCAGCTGCGTGGCTTGCGACCCACCTCCCCCACGGATCGCGAGCTGCTGACCGCCGAGGAACTGCAGCAGGCGGTGCTGGCAGAATTGATGCAGGACTACTCCCGCGAGGAGGCCGAAGACGACGTTCGAGTCTTAGCGCTGCTAGGACTGTTGGAGCCGGGATTCGATCTTTGGACGCTCTACCAGGATCTATACAGCGAACAGGTTCTGGGCTTTTACGATGATGAGACCGAAGAGATGTCGATCCTGAGCGATGAGGATTTCGACATTCTCGAGCGGATGACCTACGCTCACGAGTACGTTCATGCGCTCCAAGACCAGTCCTACGATTTCCAGGACGTTCTCAACCTTGACGAGGCGACGTGCGAAGCAAACGCCGATCGCTGTATTGCGATCCAATCCCTCATCGAAGGGGACGCCACGCTGCTTCAATCCCAGTGGCTGCGCACCTATGCCACGGCGGCCGACATCAGCAGCCTATTCGATCTCAACTCCACCTTAGAAAGCCCCGTGTTCTCAACCGCTCCCGAGTTCATCCAGCAGAGCCTGATGTTCCCCTACGAGCAGGGGGCTTCGTTTGTGATGCACTTCTACCTACGGGGCCAATGGGCGGCCGTGGACGAGCTCTACCGCAATCCACCGGCCTCGACCGAGCAAATCCTGCACCCCGAGCGCTATCCCGACAATGCTCCCATCATTCTCGAACTTCCTGACTTGGAAAGAGCGCTGCCGCCCGAGTGGGAGGAGATCGATCGCGACACGCTTGGTGAGTGGCAATTGAGGATGATGCTGTCGCAGTTCCTGCCTGGCGCCAACGCAACCTTATCCACCAGCAACTGGGGCGGAGACTCCTATATCGCTCTATACAACGAAATCCTAGACCGAAGCGCCATCGTTCTGGTCACTGCATGGGATTACAACGCGAACGCCACCCTGTTCTACAACGCCATGCGAGATTATGCGGAGGCTCGCTTTGAGAATGCCACGTTTTCGTGGCAGCGCACGAGTTGGGAGACAGATGACATCTATGCCTCCTTGGTTCGCACTTCTACGCAAGTGATGTGGATCCTGGCCCCCGACTCCGGGACCGAAAGTGCTCTGCGCTCGGCCATAACCATCCCGATGCAGCAGCAATGAACCCTACTCTTGATATCGCTCGCATCCAGGCACTGTGCCTCGACATCGACGGCGCTCTGGGCGATGGCGACGATCGTCTTGCCGAACGCCTCCCCCGCCTGCTGCCGCCTACTCGTTTCTTTTTCCGTGAGCGAGATCCGAGCGCGTTCGCCCGGAGATTGGTCATGGCTGCCGAGACGCCCTTCAACGGGGTCGTCGTGC
>DAOVIK010000401.1 GCA_030673735.1 Anaerolineae bacterium | reverse complement strand
CGATCAGCCGCTCGACCACAATCGTCGCCAAGGCGCCCGAGGCGCTTATTTCGCTTCCTTGGCTGACGAGGTATGCGCGCGCCAGCTCTCCCAACCGTAGCGGAAGCACGTTGTTCAGCAGATATCCCTCGTTCAAGGCGTCGAATGCACGTCGAAATGGCACCGCGGCAGCCATGAGCACATGCCAGCTTCGGGCACGGGCCAGCAACCCCACAGCGAGAAGCAATGCACTGGGAATCAACAAGAGGTAGTTGGCTTCGCTTAGCACGGATACAAACCGGCCCGGCTGAACGCCCCAGAAGGCGATCACCAGCGCTACCAGGCTGATCGCCGTCCCGATAAGCCAATTGCGAGCCGTACGCGCTTTGCTGCTCATTCTTGTGGTCCGAATCTCGAAGGTGCGGCAGCCTGCCGCACGGG
Source organism: Anaerolineae bacterium (assembly GCA_030673735.1). GTDB lineage: Bacteria > Chloroflexota > Anaerolineae > Anaerolineales > E44-bin32 > W1033. Next base: position 1,540 of record DAOVIK010000401.1, on the reverse strand, counting down.
TCGGGGAATTATAGCATTAGCAACCCACATTGCCGGAATTGGGGGATTCTCAGGAGAACAGGTCCGCGTTATCGGAAACCCAGTCGAAGAGCCGGCGCAGCCCCTTATCCACCCCTGTCACAGGCTGCCATCCGAAGTCCCTTTTTGCCTTGGAGATGTCAGAGACGTAGATGGGCTGGTCTCCCGGGCGCCAATCGTCGTAGCTCACATCGATCTTGCGCCCCAGCATCTCGCTCAAGATGGGTTCGATCTCAAGCCATACGCTCACGCTGTTCTCCGGACCGCCGCCGAGGTTATAAATCTGCCCCTGCGTCGCATCGATCTTCTCGTTGGCCAGCAGCATCGCATCAACCAGATCGTCGATGTACAGCAAGTCCCGTACTTGCTTGCCGTTGCCGTAGATTGTGATTGGGGTTCCCTTCACGGCGGCGATCACGAACCAGGCCAGCCATCCCTGGTCCTCGATGCCGAACTGCCGAGTGCCGTAGATGCAGGAGTTGCGGAAGACGATCGTGCGCATGCCGTACATGCGGTGGTAGTCGCGCACATACTGGTCGGCAGCGCCCTTGGAGCAGCCATATGGCGAATACAGGTCAAGCGGTGTTTCCTCCGATACGCCGCTCGGAAGATCGGCATAGCGATAGCGCCGTTCCTCTTCGACCACGCTCAATTGCGAAAGCGCGCCGTAGACTTTGTTGGTAGAAGTGTAAAGGACCACCGGATCCTGCTCGAGCTCTCGCACGGCCTCGAGTACGTTTAGCGTCCCCAAGGCGTTGACATCGAAATCCATCCTGGGATCTTGCACGGAGGTGGTCACGGCCACCTGGGCTGCGAAGTGCAGCACCAGATCAAGCGGGAGGTGCTCCTGGAACGCATCGCGCAGCGCCTCGTAGTCCCTGATGTCGGTCTGGTGAAAGGGGAATTCGTCGTGGCGCTCGCGCAACCACTGCAGGTTGCGCTCGCTTCCCTTGCGGGAGAGATCATCCACGATGATGACCTGCTGCCCTTCGCCCAACAGCCGATCGGCAGTGTTGGTTCCGATGAAGCCGGCGCCGCCCGTGATCAAGGTCTTCATTCGAGGCCTCCGAAGGCATGCCGCAAGGCATGCGATAGTGTTCGGATTATGGTGCCAGTAGTTCCAAGCGAGAATAGGCGGGAGAAGCCTCTCCCGCGCGTAGTATACATGAACCGCGTATGGGCATTCTGTTCACGCGAGGGATGCCATCTGCAGCAGTTCCTGCTCGGCCTTCGGCTCCCCGTCCACGCGGCACCAGAGCAAGAACTCGACATTGCCCTTGGGCCCTTGCAGAGGAGATCGCATCAAACTCTGCGGCGCAAATCCGTGCTCCGCCGCCGAAGCGATGGCCGCGCGCAGCACTCGCTCATGCACGGCCGGATCACGCACCACCCCGCCCTTCCCCACGTTCTCCGGCCCGGCCTCGAACTGCGGCTTCACGAGGGCGATCACGTCCCCCTGCGAGACCATCCAGCGCCGGATCGCCGGCCAGAGCAATCCGAGCGAGATGAAAGAGGCGTCGAT
>DAOVIK010000070.1 GCA_030673735.1 Anaerolineae bacterium | reverse complement strand
GTCGAGAATCGAGCCCTCGCGCTTGGCCTTGGGCTTGAGAACAGCCTCGACGGCCATGCCGATCTCGATATCCTTGGGATCGACCTCTCCCAACTTGTGAATCAAACCACCATCCCCGAAACGGATGAAGGCCACCAGGTCAGGTTCTTTGTTCTCGCTGCCATCGAGGTTGAGATGCAGGCGCGTGAAGGTATGCACCTCGCCGCGCAGTCCGGCGTCAGACCACTCGGTCAGTTCGTCCAGGCATCGTTCGCAGAACTGCCGGGCCGGGAGATAAGTGACATCGCAAGCTTCACAGCTTGAAGCCAGCAGCTTGCCCTCGTCCTTGAGCGCCCGGAAGAAGCGTTCTCCGGCCAGACCAACGGTGTAGCGACTGACGATCGGCAGCTCCCCATGCCAGGCACTTGGCGCCTTAGGATCGCGTTCGAGCGGGCTCATGATCCTGCCTCCTTGATGGGCTTGAAGTACAGGATGTCGGTGATGGCACCCTCGCGTTCCTCGGCGGGTTTCCACACCGCCTGCACCTTCATGCCGATATGGATATCCTCAGGTTTGACCTCGCCAAGCTTGTGCAGGATGCCATGCAATGGTGAGGCGCCGTCGATTTCAATTACCGCTGGAAGCTCGGGTTCGGTGATGCGCTGTACATCCCAGGTGACGTAGCAGAGCGAGAAGGTGTTGATTGTTCCGGTGTCCTCAAGCCGGACGTACGAATCCATCGGATCGAAGCACCATTCGCACACAGTCCGCGGCGGGATCACCGTCTTTTCGCAGGTTTTGCAGTGACTACCTAGCAAGTAGCCTTCCTTGAGCGCCGCCAGGTAGCTGCCGATGCCGATGCCCGTGTCCCAAGCAAACTGGGGACGCATCTCGTCGTGGATAGAGAGCACCTTTCCTTCGGTGAAATCCGATTCGCTGAGTGGAGTTCCCGGGAAGTTCTTTATCTTGGACGTCATCTCGCTACCTCCCCGCCTGGTTCGGTTCCCATGATAACTACTGTGCCGACCTGCATCAGGTCGCCCCAAGCTTGCGCCAGCCCTCGCTTGGGTTGGCCCGGCACCTGGCGTGCACCGGCCTCGCCGCGCAGTTGCCAGAACAACTCGGCGACCTTCATCAGTCCAGCGGCGGCGATAGGGTTGCCCACGCCGAGCAGCCCGCCGGAGGGGCATACCGGCATGTTGCCCGTGCGAAGCGTGACGCCGTCGGCGACCAACTGTGGCGCCCCCCCTTTGTCGGCCAGCTGGAGACCTTCAAGGTGGTGGCACTCCTTGTAGTCGAACGGATCGTAGGGTTCCACAATGTTGATTTCCTTGCGTGGTTCCTTGACGCCTGCCATTTCGTAGGCCATGCGCGCGGCGTACTCCACGTAGGTCGGGTATGCCAGATCGCGATTGGCCCAGTAGGCGGTGTCAAGACTCCAACCTACCCCTTGGATCCATATCGGCTTGTCCGTAATGCGCTTGGCGACTTCCTCGGCCGCAAGCACGATAGTTACCGCACCGTCGCTTACAGGGCTGACATCCAAGCGGTTTACGGGCCAGGCGAGCAGTTCCGAGTTGAGCACGTCGTCGACGGTGATGTCTGGATCGCCAAGCAAGGCGCAAGGATGATCAGCGGCATTGCGCTTGTTCTTCACCGCTACTCTGGCGATGTCTTCCTTGGAGATCCCATAGGCATTCATGTAGCGGTTCATCTCCAAGGCAAAAATCCAGAGCAGATTCGGCAGCAGCGCCCGTTCGGTGGTGTGGTCGAAGATCGTGTTGAACGCAGCTTGGGCGTGCGGGAAGTAGCTAGACATTTTCTCCTCGCATACCACCAGACAGGTATCGAACATTCCCGACGCCACGTGGTACCAGCCCTGTATCGGAGCAAATACTCCGGTGCCGCCGCCAACATACGAGCGCATGTAGGGCTTTCCCCAAGCGCCGGCGCCGTCCGATAGATATTCACCTTTCATATGCACGCTGTCGAAGGCATCCGGGGCCGTGCCCATGCACACCGCATCTATGTCATCCAGGGTCATCTCGCAGGAGTTGAGCGCCATGCGCGTGGCCTGCCAGGCAAGCTCCTTGGGCGTTTCGAGCGCCCGGCGCACGAAGCGGGTCATTCCGGCGCCAACGACTGCAACTTTGCGCATTCCCATGTCATAGTCTCCTTAATTGGCCAGAATGACGACTGCGCCGCTCGTGGTTGGCACGCCGCGCCACGATTGCGCCAGTCCGATATCGACTTCGGCCAGCTGCCGATCGCCTGCATTGCCGCGCAACTGCAACACTACTTCGAGCGCTCGCGACATACCACTGGCGTCGAGCAGGTGGCCCATACCCAGCGAGCCTCCGGAGGCGTTCACTGGCAATTTGCCATCAGTTTTGGTCATGCCTTCCTCGGTCAATGACCCGGCCTCGCCCCGGCCGCACAGGCCCAAGGCTTCGAGATGCATCAATTCCTTATAGGCGTAGGTGTCATCAACCTCGGCGAATTTGATGGCCTCTTTGGGATTGTCGATGCCCGCCTGACGGTAGGCCATGTCGGCCGCCTTGGTGATGTAGGGCACTGTACCCCACTCACGGCTCTCCAACGACGGCGCTCCATTGCACCAGCCGGCGCCTAACACCCAAACCGGGCGATCGCTGAGTACCTTCGCTCGGGTTTCGGATGCAAGGACCACCACAATCGCACCGTCGGCGTGATCCGAGGCTTGAGACTTAATCAGCGGCCATGCCAGCTGAGGGCCGTTCAACGCATCGTCGAGGATCCAATTCGCGCCGTATGCTGCCAGCGGATTGTTAAGCGCGTTGCGCTTGTTCTTCACGGCCACCGCGGCGCATTGCTCAAGCGAGGTCCCTGTCTCGTGCATGTAGCGGTGCATCTCGAGCCCGGCGATAAACTCGCTGTTGAGTTTCAACGGGCGGTTGAGCACCGGATCCTGGGCGTAGGCTGTGATCTCGGGCAGCGACAGCACGTTGGACGCCTTGCTGTGGGCCTCGACCGCCACCACATGCGCCTGGCCAGTCTTGACCAGCATCACACCTGTCGCCAAGCCATGCAATCCATCTCCGGGGATGGTGTGTACCGGCTTCAACGCCGCGCCGAGCTGGTCCGGGACGTACTCATCGAAGATGCTTGTGCCTTCGATGAAGTCCTCCGCCACGCTGACAAAGCTATCAACTTCGGTTCGCGGGTCAACGCCGGCGTCGGCGTATGCCTTGACTGCCGCCTCGTACATCAGCTCCTTGTAGGAGAGTTCGGGGGAAACCGGGCGATAGCCGCTCCACCCCACCCCAATTACTGCTACACGTTCACTCATAGATATGCTCCTTGACTAGGATCTGGGATATAGATATAGGCTGACTGCGGTTCTCTCTGTCACCCGGCCTATTGTATTCATAATGCGCGCTCGCGCCAAAGCGTGCGCTGTGCGTGATGAAGGCGATGCGTAAGCTACGGAACAGATAGAGGTACCATACTTCTATATGCTCTTCCTTGATGGTTGCGAAGTTCAGCTCGGGAACCAATGACCCGAGTTGCTCGTCTATAGGGCGATGATGGAACCACGCAACATGAAGAGCAATGGAGGAAGTCTGATGAGAAAGCGATGGTTGTTCATGGTTTTGCTGCTTGGTCTGCTTCTGGCCGGCTGCGGCGGTACAAATAGCGCAACTCCCCAGAACCGGGAAGTTACCTGGGAGGAAGCGATCGAAATTCTGAACAGCGGTGAGGTCGTGAGTGTTTACCAACTACACAGCCTTGAAGTTGGTCTAGAGCTTGAAGACGGCAGCATGATCACCACTGTGGAGCCCAGAATCGATGACATCTTTCATGAGGTCGAAAAGTGTGGGGCGCCGTGCCAAGGAATAATCCTGGCGACAGAGTAATCGATTGAAGAAGGATAACCAAGTGAAATGTGGGCGGCCTGATGGCCGCCCACGTATTTAGCCCCTCAGGGGGCTCTTCGGCTTCTAGGGAACTGGACACAGGTCCTGCCAGCGGAATCAGAATTGTGCATTGATTGCTTATTGCATTCTTCGCATTGAGCGGCTTCAGACTCCGACCCCATTCCAGGCAGTATCAATAGGAGGTTCTCTATGGATGAGCGTAGGAGAATGGCTCCTACGGGAGTGATCCAGAGGCGCTATTATGCTACCGCCATCCGTTGAAGCAGCATGACAATTGTGCTTGATCTTGCGCTATGATACTCTTGCCAAGGAAACCCAGCTTCGTCCGGAATAGGGGCATGGCGATGAGCTTAAAAGGACCACCGGTCCAGCTGATAAGTCTGATTTGCATGGCATTGTTAATGCAGGGGTGCGGTGCAGCGACAACCACCCCGACATCGACCCCAACACCAGCACCGACATCTATACCTACTCCTACCGAAACACCACGTCCGGCAGCAATCATCGATCGCATCCTCTTTGTTTCGAATACTGGTGGCGACGCCGAGATACTCATATCGGATTCCGACGGTACAAACCCGGAAAGACTGACCGACGATTCCTTGGACCAGATGTACCTGGCATGGTCTCCGGACGGGACGCGCATCGCCTATATGGCACAGAAGAATGGGAACATGGATATCTACGTGATGGATGTGGATACGGGCATCGTCACATGTCTCACAAGCCATCCATCCTGGGACGCCCATCCGGCCTGGTCGCCCGATGGAACACACCTGGCCATTGCTTCTAACCGGGAAGGTGATTTGGAGATCTACATTCTGGAGCTCTCATGGCAGACCGACAATCCGATTGCTTCAATTACACGCCTGACCAATGACACAGCTTATGATTGGTTCCCAAGCTGGTCGCCTGATGGAAGCAGTATTGCTTTTGCATCTGACCGAGATGGTGATAACGAGATCTACGTGATGGATATCGACGGATCCAACCTTGCTCAATTGACTGCAAACGATGCCTACGATGTTGACCCTGCATGGTCACCTGACGGACAACAGATCGCGTTCGTCACTGACCGAGATGACGACCAGGAAATCTACGTCATGAACGCTGATGGGACTGGTCAAGTCAATCTGAGCAATGATCCCGCAGAAGATTACGAGCCAGCATGGCTGCCTGACAATACGGGCCTGACCTTCGTATCAAACCGAGATGGTGCGATGAACTTGTATACGATTGGTCGCGATGGCACTTCAATGCCTATTCCTTCTCTTGATGACAATTCAGGAGGGTACCCGACATGGTCACCTGCCGAAGACCGGATTGCATTCACGCGCGGTGAACCCACTAATTACGACATCTATGCCATTGAGCCGGATGGTACCAACCTGGAACAGCTAACTCACACAGCGACATCTGAGTGGGCGCCCGAATGGTCACCTGATGGCACACGCATCGCATTTTCTTCCATCTATGCTGGCAACTGGGATATCTATGTCATGGATGCTGATGCAACTAATCTCATGCAGTTGACCGACGATCCGGCCAAAGACTGGGACCCTGATTGGTCTCCCGATGGCGAAACCATCGTGTTCGCCTCCGACCGGAGCGGAAATTGGGACATATATATTGCCGCAGTTGACGGCTCTTCCATGACCAATCTGACCAACCATCCCGCTGATGATGAATATCCTTCATGGTCGCCGGACGGCAGCCGGATTGTATTTGAGACGGATCGCGACGTGACAAATCCCGATAGTTGTGATCCTAACTGTAATACTGAGATATATGTGATGAATGCAGATGGGTCTGGAGTTGTCAATCTCACCAAGCACTCTGGGCTTGATAGTGTGCCGGTGTGGTCGCCCGACGGAGCAAGCATCGCATTCTCGTCGATTCGGGATTACAACCACGATGTATACGTCATGGACGATGCTGGCAAGAATGTGATGCGGCTGACGGAACATCCGGCAAATGATTTCTTTCCTGTGTGGTCACCCGATGGCACGAAGGTGGCCTTTACATCCGACCGTGATGGAAATTACGAGCTGTATGTCATAGACCTAGATTCCGCTATCATCCTTCGTTTGACCAACAATGAAGCTGATGATTTTACTCCGGGTTGGGCGCCGTAGGCCGTCCCGGTCGGCCCAATACCTAGAGACAACCTCCCTGCAGATCGAATCCCCCCTCATTCCCCATTGACATACTCCTAAGCAGGCTTTATACTTCAGCGCGCTTAGCTATTTAGAGAGGTGAAGCATGCAGGACGACGCGTTTGCTTCGATGTTGGGAGAATGGATTGAAGGCATCATGCACCACTCGATGCGGCGCTTTCTGCGCTATGCCAGAGCGAACGGTCTATCAATGTCGCACCTGGGCGCGCTCTTCCATACCCATCGTTTTGGAAGCTGCGGCGTCACTGAAATTGGCGAGCATCTGGGAGTGAGCAGCGCCGCTGCCAGCCAAATGCTTGAACGCCTGGTGAAACAGGACCTGGTCCTGCGATCCGAGGATCCCGACGACCGGCGCGCCAAGCGAATCGTCTTGACCAAAAAGGGGCAGCGGATTCTCGAAGAGGCCCTACGAGCGCGCCAGAGCTGGCTGAACGATGTAACCCAAACCCTTTCCGATAGTGAGAAGAAAACCGTCTCGGCGGCATTGAAGATCCTGATCGCCAGAGTGAATCAGCTTACCGAGCCTGCTGACTAATCAGTCCAGAAAAGGAACCCACCCAATATGCTTCGTCTGATCAAGTACTTGAAGCCCTATGCCCTGCTGATCGTCCTGGCCATTGTGCTGTTGTTCATCCAGGCCAATGCCGACCTGGCACTGCCCGATTACCTCTCAAGGATTGTCAACAATGGCATCCAACAGAGCGGTGTAGAAAATGCCGTTCCTGAAGCGATCCGCCAGAGTGAACTGGACAAGCTGCTCATCTTCATGAGCAGCGAACAGGCTGATCGTACGCTCAGCGCATATGATCTCGTGGAGCCCACATCAGACAACGCAAGCCAATATCTTGAGGACTATCCCTCGCTTGTGGACGAACCGATCTATGTCTTGAAGGACTTAGATCAGTCCGAAATCGATGCCCTGAATCCGATCATGGGCAGCGCGTTTGTAGCCGTCTCCGGCATTGAGCGATTGGCTGAGGATCCGTCCGCAGCCGAAGCATTGGGGGATAGCCTCGGATTCGACTTACCAGAAATCCCTGCCGGCACGGACGTGTTCGCCCTGCTGAGAACGATGCCCGCCGACATGCGTTCGACCATCACGGATGCAATGAACGAGGGCCTCGCCGCCCTGGGCGAAAGCATGATCAACCAGATGGCGGTTGGTGCCGTCACGGCAGAATACGAGCCGCTTGGCGCCGATACCACCAAGATCCAGAGAGATTACCTCATGCGAACCGGCGGCATGATGTTGCTCATCTCGCTGCTGGGTGGCGCCTGTACGATCGCTGTCAGCTTTTTGGCTTCGCGGACTGCTGCTGGATTTGCGCGCGACATT
>DAOVIK010000268.1 GCA_030673735.1 Anaerolineae bacterium | reverse complement strand
GCCACTGATCCTTGGAGGTTATGGCTTCGATCCGGTTTTGGACGTCCCCGGTGTAACGCTTGATCCAGCGACAATAGCTGCGGAACAGGAGCTCTGGAAGTCGATCACAGGGGTAATCACTCCGGAGCGACTGTGGGAGGGGGCCTTCTCCTATCCCGCCACGCGCACCACGGTCTTCCCTTCGATGTTCGGCTCACGGCGCAACTACAATCAGCTGGGTTACTACAACTACCATACGGGCCAGGATTTCTACAGCTTGATGGGCGAGCCGATCCCTGCCGCGGCTCGCGGGCGCGTGGTCCTCGCCCAATCCTTGAGGATTCGCGGCAACACCGTCGTGATCGACCACGGCTGGGGGGTATTCACCGCGTATTTGCACCAATCACAGATCAGGGTTGAGGTTGGTGAGATGGTCGAAGTTGGCCAGGAGATTGGCCTGGTGGGCAACACGGGCCGTGTCGCCGCGCCGCATCTCCATTGGGAGGTTTTAGTGGGGGGTGTCCCCGTTGATCCCTTGGAGTGGGTCGAGACGGAGTTTCCCTAATCGTCCTCGCTGGTAATTCCTGTTCGGTAGTTCTCGATGACATCGGCGGCTTGTTTGGCCTGATCCGCACGCACCATAAGATCAACCTGTGCTAGCGGCCCGACGCCGAGTCCATAGATCGTGGCGGCGGCTTCGTGAACCAGCCAGACCTGTATCCCCCTGGACTCAAGCAAGCCGCGTACGATTTCTGCTTCGATCTTGCCGGAGACGCTACCTACGTTTACAATATCCTGGTCCATAGAAACCTGCCCTTATGCATGTAGTATAATGGCGATTGTATCCCCAAGTAAGTGAGTGTGACGTTAAACCCTTGAGTATGCCTTTTCCCACGGTTTCTTCCACAGAGGTCTATTGGCTGGACTTTGCTGTCACCGATGACGACCTCGAACTGATCTTCAACCTGCTTCTCGAGCGTGAGGCGCCGTTGACAACGCTTGAAATGGCTGCTTCTCTGATTGAGAAGCGGCTGATCATGCTGGAAGAAGCGGCCAAGCTGGCGAGTGAAGATGATCATCAAGACTTCTTGCCGGCCGAAAAGTATGAAGAAGGTCAACCTCTGCGTTTTCCGGCGTTGGGTAATGCTACCGGCAGCGTCGTCGGTATCCGTCCTGGAGAGAATCCGGACTTGGGTTCGTTTGACATCATTCAGGTCAAGTTCGATGAGGGCGGCAGGCGCCAGGAATTCGCAGCGCGCCTGAAGGATCACGTTCTGAACGAAGTTCCAGATCCCTCGGAAGGCAAGAGCGACTTTGAGCGGCCGGAGTTCATCCTCGAGACCTTCGGCAGCATCATTGGGGACAGACTCGACGAGCGCCTCGATGGTACGGAAGATATCGTTCGCATAGCAGGCCGATGGTTCCCGAGATCTCTTCTGGCCGAGATTCACGAAGGCCACATAAACCTCGCCGAGGCCGTTTTAGACGTTGCTGAGGGGGGGCCGGTCTCAACTAACGCATTGCTGGAGCACCTGGAATTGCCGGCCGATCTAGATCCCCTGCTGGCTGAATTTTCGTTGGATTACGCTCTGCAGGAGAATGAGCGCTTCGATGAGGTGGGCCCCGCCGGGCAGGTGCTGTGGTTCCTCAAGCGTGTTGAGCCTCCAGAGGTCCTTTTCACGCCGCCGCGCCTGGAATCCGGTAAATACATGTTCGATCGCTCCAGACTGACAGACGACCTCATCGTGCTGGAGCAGCAGTTGGATGATGAGCTGAGTGATCTGGAACCACCCAGCGAAGATGTGGAAGAGGTCACGTTCCCGCTGCTCTTCCCCCACTGGCGTGTGGGTACGCTGCCGCTCTCATCTCGGCTGAAGGGGCTCTTTCCGACGGCCTATGAGGCGCCGCGCATCCGCTTCATCCTCGTTGATGGACACAGTGGTGAGTCCTTCCCGGGCTGGGTAGTTCGCGCCGAGCGGTACGTCTTCGGGCTGGGGGAATGGTATCGACGCTACGAGGTTCCGGCTGGAGGATTGATCCGGGTACGCCGCGGCGATGAACAGGGGCAGGTGATCGTCGAGGCCGTCGAGCGGCGCAAGCGAAACGATTGGGTTCGCACGGTAGCCATCAACAACGGAGAACGTGTCGGATTCACCATGCTCAAACGGCCGCTGGGTACGTCTTATGATGACTTGATGGTCGTGGGATTGGTTGATGCGAACACATTGGACGAGGTTTGGCTGCGCGGCAGCCAGCGTCAAATGCCGTTGGACCGCTTGGTAGCCTACGTCTTCCGCGAGCTGGCCAAGCTCAATCCGCAAACCGCGGTGCACGCAAAGGTGCTATACTCGGGCATCAACGTGCTTCGCAGAATACCACCGGCACCCCTTTTCGCCGAGTTGGTGACCCAGCCCTATTTCCAGCATGTAGGGGATCTCTACTGGCGGTTTGACGAAGCTTCGTGGAGTACGGAATGAGTTCCATCAATCCGGAACGCACACGCCGGCTTGTGCGCCCCTCGCTCGAAACCAGGTTCCACATCGACTACGAGTGGTGGGACCGTGCTGACCGCGATCTTGAGATCTATCTTCGCAGCCATTTATGCAGCGAGCATCAGAAACGATTTACCGATCTGGATACGGACGTGGAGATCGACTTCGTAGATCCCGAAACAGCCGTTGTAACCAGGGTGGGGGGGATCGAGCATGCGCTGAGCTCGCATTGCTCACGCCAAGAAAGCTACGTGACCCCTCAAACAAGCCTGGTCAACGCCGTTTTCCGAGTGTTCTCGGCAAATGGCAACCAGCCGCTCAACGCGGTCGAGCTGGGGGAGCGATTGAACCGGCCGCCAAGGACGATCTTGCGAACGCTTTCGGGGCCGCGTGTCTACAAGGGCATTCGCCCCGTCATCGACTCCTAGCACTTCCCTCTCCCTTTTCAACTCCATTGTTCATCTTGTATACAGTTGGTGCGTGTGGCATAATCGCTTGGGCGATGAGTTGCGGCTCTGGACCGCCATCGTCTGTATGCCCCTGTAGCTCAATGGATAGAGCGCCGGACTTCTAATCCGACGGTTGTGCGTTCGAATCGCGCCAGGGGCGCCTGATTGCTATAACGCCACCCCCAGCCTCCCTCTGGATGGGGTGGCTTGTATATAGGTTGCACGGGATT
>DAOVIK010000114.1 GCA_030673735.1 Anaerolineae bacterium | reverse complement strand
GCTTCTCCTGACGTTGCTGGCGCTTTCAGCTTGCTCGGACGCGCCTTCAACCACCGCTACCGCGACGGCCTCTCCTCCCACATCAACTTCCGCTCCATCCCCTACCCCCTCGGCGACGCCGCTCCCAGAGATCGTCTTCACATCGCTCAACTTGCTCCCCGGACTTCAGCCTGGGGACTGGCGCGTCGTGGGGCTGGTCGAGAATCGCTCGGATGTAAACCTGATCGACGCTCACATCGTCCTGACACTTCTCGACTCGAGCGGAAATCCGCTGGTTGAAGCCCATGTTCCCATCACTCATACGCACCTCGCGCCAAGCGAAACCAGCCCATTCAGCGCCACCTTCTCAGGAGCCGGACTTGCGGCCGATGTGCAGGCTTCCTTATCCTCGTTCCGCACCGAAGACTTCCAGCGCCAGGAGATTGAGAGCGACATCTTGAACACCACCAGGACCGAACAAGGCAGCGTGGCAATTCTGGCGACGATCTCAAATCCAAGCGAATCGCCCGTCTCCATCGCCGCATTCGCATTGCTGGCACAGAACGATCTCGGCCGCCCAGTGGGGCTCGCAAACCAGGTCGCAGGACCTGCCGTGCTCCGCGGCGGTGAAACTGCAACCGTCTTGGCTCTGCTTGAAATCGATGCCGGGGTTACGACGTATGCACCCTTCGTCGATGCCGTCACCGCGGATTTGATGCCTGACCCACAGCCAATTTCCCTGGCAGGCCAGACGAAGCTCGTTCTCGACAGCCAGGGAAATCCCTTCGTCGTTGGAACGCTGCAGAACAGCGCCCAACAACCCTTGACAGGATCCGTGCTACTGACGATTGCATATCATGATGAGTGGATCTCCTCGGCCCATGTGAACACGACCGTGCCACTGGGGCCGGGAGAAATGCGCCCGTTCACGGCAACCGATTTCCCGGCCTTGAGCGCGCGCTTGGACGGGGAGACTTGGTCGTTGCGGGATCTTGAGCTCGAAGCCCGCGTCGATCCGACCATCGCGGGCTCCGAATCGGTGCCATACTCACACTTGGGCCTCTCCATCCATTCCTTCGAAGCCATCGGCGGATTTGCCTTCATTCAGGGCACTGTGACCAATCCCTATGACAATCCGATGCAGAGCGCCAGCGTGCTGGCCTCGCTGCACACCACCCGAGGCAGTCTGGTGACCGCAAGTTGGACCACCGTGTCAGAAAAGCTCCTTGCGGGTGAATCGGTGGATTTCGTTCTTCCCATTCCCATGCCCGCCAATTCCTATCCCAGGCTCTCCGAATTCGATATCTGGGCTGTGGGCGTTCAGACGCCTTGAGGATGAAACGGCCAAGACCCCGGAGGGAGGCACCTCGCTTTCTGATATAATTCCCGCCCAGCAAGAAGAGGCACATGGCAAGCCCTCGAATATGTCCCTCCGACATTCGATCACCCCTCAAGACTCAGTGACTCGCAACCCTGTCGTTCGAGTCCGAGAGGGAAGGCATGGATAAGAAGGATAAACTCCGTCTCTACCACGAGATGGTACTGATACGACGACTGGAAGAGCGCTCAGCCGATCTTTACCGCGAAGGCAAGATCGGCGGCTTCCTGCATCTGTACATCGGGCAAGAAGCCGTGGGCAGCGGCGTGATTTCCACACGCCGTCCAGAAGATCGCGTGATCACCGCCTATCGAGATCACGGAATCGCCATCGCCTGCGGCATGAAGCCGGAGGCCGTCATGGCCGAACTGTTAGGCAAGGACACCGGCGCCTCACGCGGAATGGGCGGCTCGATGCATCTGGCCGACGTAGATCTCAATTTCTGGGGCGGCTATGCGATCGTGGGCGCGCATCTGCCGGTAGCAGCGGGAATGGCGATGGCCGACAAGATGCGCGGCAGCGATGCGGCTACGATCTGCTTCTTCGGCGAAGGCGCCACCAACATCGGATACTTCCACGAAGCCATGAATCTCTCAATGGTCTGGGAGCTGCCCGTTCTGTGGGTTTGCGAGAACAACAAATACGGAATGGGCACGGAGGTGGCTCGCGCTTCGGCAGTGGACGAGATCCGAAAGAAGGCCGACGGCTACGGCATGCCAAACGCGCGCGTTGACGGCATGCAGCTTCTTGAAGTCCGCAAAGCCGCTGAAGAGGCCTTGGCGCACGTGCGCCAAAAGGGACCTTTCTTCCTGGAGGCGGTTACGTACCGCTTCGTGGGACATTCAATGGGCGATCCCGAACGATACCGATCGGGGGAGGAAATCACGAAGTGGCGCGAAAACGACCCCATCGGAATCTTACGCAAGCATCTGCTCGAGATCAAAGGCGTGGGCGAGAAGACTATAGAAGCTGAAGAAGCTCGCGCTGAGGAGCAGGTCGAAGAAGCAGTGCGCTTCGCCGAGGAAAGCCCCGAACCGACGCTCGATACCTTGCTGGGCATGGTCTACGCAGGCGAGGAGGATTGAGCATGGCGCTGAAGACAATGCGTGAGGCGATCTCCGAAGCGCTTTGGGAGGAGATGGAGCGCGACGAGCGCGTCATCATCATGGGGGAAGAAGTGGGAGTCTGGGGCGGCACGTATGCGGTCACGAAAGGCTTCCACGACCATTTCGGTCCCGAGCGCGTGTGTGACACGCCGATTGCCGAGGGCGTGATCGTCGGCGCGGCAAACGGTGCGGCGCTGGCGGGATTGCGCCCGGTTGCCGAGATGATGACCATCAATTTCGCCTTCCTGGCGATGGATCAGATCGTCAACCACAGCGCCAAACTGCACACCATGTTTGGGGGACAGATGACGGTCCCCATCGTAATTCGCGCCGTCGGCGGCGGTGGACGCCAACTCGGCGCCACACATTCGCAGACCCCGGATGTGGCCTTCGCTCATTTTCCCGGATTGAAGGTAGTCTCGCCGGGCACGCCTCACGACGCCAAGGGATTGCTCAAGTCGGCAATCCGCAGCATCGATCCGGTGATGTTCATCGAGAACGCCACGCTATACCAGGTGCGCGGCGAGGTGCCCGAAGAGGAGTACCTCGAGCCGATCGGGGTATCGAAGATACAACGCGCCGGCAGCGACGTCACGCTTATCAGCTACTCCAAGATGCTGCAAACCAGCCTTCAAGCCGCTGAGAGCCTTGCTGGAGAGGGCATCGAAGCGGAGGTCGTCGATCTGCGCACATTGCGCCCGCTGGACATGGGTGCGGTGGTGGATTCTTTCAAGCGCACCAATCGCGCCGTGATCGTCGAGGAAGGCTGGCGGTCGTATGGGGTGGGCGCGGAGGTGGCGGCGCGCCTCTACGAAGAAGCTTTCGATTACGTCGATGCCCCCATCCGCCGCGTTGCGCAGCGTGAAGTCCCGCTGCCCTACAACCGCGAATTGGAGCAGCAGATGCTGCCGAATATGTATGATGTGATTGAAGCCGTGAAAGGAGTGCTCTGATGGCCACTGTGATCCGTATGCCCAAACTGGGTTTCGACATGGCCGAAGGCACGCTGGTGCGTTGGGTCATTGGCGAGGGGCAGGAAGTCGCCAAGGGCGATGTGATCGCCGAGATCGAAACGGACAAGGCCACGGTGGAAGTGGATTCTCAAGAGGAAGGAATCCTGCATAAGCATCTGGTGCAGAAGGGATCGGTGGTTCCGATTGCCACGCCCATTGCTATCATCGGAGAGGCGGGAGAAGAGATAGACGTTGATACCCTCGTGGGTGAGCTGCCAGAGCTTGAAGTTGCTCCCGCGGTTGAGGCTGCGAAGCCAGAGCCCGCGCTGGTTGCACCCGCCAAGCCTTCTGACAAACCGGAAGTGCAGGTGCCGGAAGGCATCGTGGCATCTCCGGTGGCGCGGCGGCTTGCCAAGGAGCATGACCTTGATCTCACTAGTATCCGCGGAAGTGGTCCGGACGGGCGCATCGTGAAACGCGACGTGGAAGCGGCTGTGGCGGCAGCGCCATCAACCGTGCCTGCGGCGGCTTTCGTCACGCCGGAAGCGCGGCAAGCTACCCGCGAACCGCTGAGCAAGCTGCGCGCCATCATTGGCAGGCGAATGACCCAAGCCAAGCAGCAAGTGCCGCACTTCTACGTCACGATCGATATTGACGCCGCGCCCCTGATGGAGCTGCGCAAACAATTCAACGCCCTGATCCCTGAAGAAGAGAAGCTCTCGATCAACGATTTCATCGTCAAAGCTGCGGCGCTCAACCTGCAGCGCTTCCCCTCCTTGAATGCTTCCGTGGACGGAGAACATCTCGTGCGCCACGCGCAGGTGAATGTGGGAGTAGCGGTGGCGGTGGAAGATGGGTTGCTAACGATTGTCGTGCATGACGCCGACCTGAAACCGCTGCGCCAGATCGGCAGTGAAGCGCGCGGTATGATCGAACGTGCGCGCGCCGGACGCGTGCGGCCTGAGGACATCGAAGGTTCAACATTCACGGTGTCCAACATGGGCATGTTCGATGTCGATCACTTCATCGCCATCGTGAATCCACCCGAGGCGGCGGTCATGGCTATAGGCAGTGTGCAGCAGGTACCCGCCGTCGAAGGTGGCAAAATCGTGATCGGGCAGCGCATGAAAGTGACGCTTTCCGCCGATCACCGCGTCACAGACGGCGCCGAAGCGGCGCGCTGGCTTCAGGAATTCGCCAGGTTGCTGGAGCAGCCACTGCAACTGGCCATCAGCTGAGCAGTCGCGCGAGAACCAAGCAGCACGTACCTGATAACAGCCGAACGTGCACGGCCGAGACACGGTAGGAACGGACCCTAGACTCAATTGGAGCAGTATCACCCCACGGTATAGTGGCGCGCGTCCAATTCCGTGTATACAATGGGTAGCATAATGTCAGATACAGACAACCCAGAATCCAAAGCTCGCATCCTGGTCGTTGACGACGAGCCCTATACGTTGGACCTGGTCAAGCTCACGCTGATAACGGACGGGTTCTTCGTTGAAACCGCTGGCAGCGGAGAGGATGCTTTACATCTGCTCAACGAGCATACCTTCGATCTGATGCTGCTGGACGTGATGATGCCGGCAATCTCCGGATTTGATGTAATGCGCCTGATGAAATCCACCCCAATAGGCGCGACCCCCGTGATCATCCTCTCGGCCGTTGGATCGGATGAGTCGCAGCTGACCGGCGAAGAGCTGGGAGCGATCGGGTACCTGGTCAAGCCGATCTCACGCGGGGAACTGCTGGATGCTGTATATGCAGCGCTCGGCATTTCCGTTGATGAAGATTCACCCGACTGACCACAATCTAGATCTTGCCTCGGCGATGCTCGCGGAGATGGAAGACTATCTGCTGTCTGCAGAGGTTTTCTGGCCGCTGGCTCGACGTGCCGCTCGCGGGGAGCCTCCTTTCCCACGCCTGACGCTCGGCGCAATGCAATTGACGCTAGACCAGCTCGAGGCGATGCATTCGGAGATGACCGGAGCCCAGTCTGCTGGCCATCGCAAGGTGATGGCGCAAGTGGACCTGCTGCGCCGCAAGCATGCGGTGGCGCTGGAGCGCAAGGCGGCTCGCGAAGCCGTAACCAGGCTCAATCTGTGGCGTGCGTTCGTCAACGAGCTCGAGGAATCGCCTGCCCGCGCCGGCAATTACGCCTACGAAGTGCGGCACCGCGTGATGCTTGCCCGGCTTGCCGAGAAGGCTTCCCAGAGCGCAGAGCTGGAGGCCACGCTGGATCATGTACGCGCAATCGACCGGCGCTTGCGGCGCCTATTCGTGCAGGATGCCTTCATTTGGGATCAACGCCTGCAGAAAACCTACCCCCCGGAACGGTATTGGTACCTCTACGGCCATCCGCGGATGGAGGAATGAGAAACAGGGCTAGGATCATTTATACCTGCGACGTGGTGGGTCATTCGTGTCACTATAGGAGACGCACCGTCGTTCATCCCGCATGTCCTTAGCGGGACGGGGCGTCTCTACAAAGGACCATTCTTTAGAAAGGGAGGTACAAGGGCGCGCGGCCGTGCATCCGATGTTCTTTCTCTCATCCCGAGCGATTGC
>DAOVIK010000155.1 GCA_030673735.1 Anaerolineae bacterium | reverse complement strand
GTGAGTTTGTGCGAGAATGCAGCGCCCAGCTTGCGTCCGATGGCCTCGGCGCTTTCGCAAATCACTCCATGGGCCCAGCGTTACGAATGACCCAGGATGACGAACTGGCAGTGGTCTGCCAGCATGGAAGCTGATACCTCGCCCGTTTGAGCGCCTATCTCCTCCCAGTGCATGTTCTGTCCGCCGACGCCGATCTTGGTTGCGGATAGCGCCTCAGCGACCGCCGCAAGCGCAGTGAACGGCGGGCAGAGAATCCGATCGACGTTCTCGATCTCGTTCAAGGCATGGCGGATGCTGCGCACGAACGGAAGCGCCTCGTCGTGACGGCCCATGTGCATCTTCCAGTTTCCAGCGATGATCGGTCGACGCATGGGGGATTTGCCTTTCGTTTATCGGCCAGTTCGGCAAGAGCCGCGTACTTGATTGTGAAGCTATTCTAATTCTCCCTGCCATCGCAGCGCAAATGCCTACACAGGCGCTATAATGGTCGGCATGACCAAAGAAGACATGCATCTCTATCTGCAAGCTACGCCGACGATCGAAGCCCAGCATCCCATGGTCTTAGCGTTCGCGGAGCGGCATCTGGCCGGAGCCGAAGGCGACGTCGATCGGGCCGTGAAGCAATTCGACGCCGTACGCGATGGCATTCGCTACGATCCCTACAAGATCGACGTCAGCGTAGACGGCCTCAAGGCTTCCACCACACTGGCAAATGGTTATGGATGGTGCGTCAGCAAGGCCATCCTGCTTGCCGCGTGCTTGCGAGGAATTGGGATCCCCGCCCGCTTGGGTTTCGCCGACGTGCGCAACCATCTCTCGACGGCTCGCATGCGCGAGCTGATGCAGACCGATCTGTTCTGCTGGCATGGATACACATCCATCTTCCTCGACGGCCGCTGGGTCAAAGCCACGCCGGCTTTCAACATCGAACTGTGCCGGAAGTTCAACCTGCTTCCCCTTGAATTCGATGGCCGCAGCGACTCGCTCTACCATTCCTTCGATCAGGAAGGCAAGCGGCACATGGAGTACGTGCATCAACGCGGCGAGTTCGATGACGTTCCCATCGAAGCCATCCTCAAGACCTTCTACGAGGTCTATCCAGTGGTCAGGCTGCAGGACGAGGATGCCGATTTCGAGCGGGATGTAGAACAGGAAACCTGACCTCCACTCTGCCAACCGCGGTGAATGCCATAGACCCTCGAAGCAACCTATTTGGATTCGACTGGGGAGCGCTCGCTTGCACGGCTTGCTTTCGCCTTCGTTCACTTGTCCCGGTGTCCCTGCCTGCACTTGCCTGCCCTAACGGCCAGTCCAGGGTGGCGCAGGCACAAGTGGACTGTCCACCAGCCTGTCCTGGCTGACGCCAGGCAGTCCAGCCTGCCCTGGACGCAGGCCAGGGGGGACAGGCATTCCGGGACCCCGCGTAGACGGGGCCATTCGTCCCGCGCAGATCGTTCATCAAGCTTGACTTGACGGGATCGTCCACGTTTTATTCCAGGATGCTCCGTTCTCAGACGAGAGGTTTCTCGTATCCCCGGCAACGGCTCTGCAGCACGATCGCGCACGGCATCCGAAGACGGATCATCGCCGACCTCGGTACCGACCTTCGCCGGAAGCGGGCGCTTCTTGACAGCGGTGCATCACCTGACCGCCACGCTCCAAGTGATTGACCTGAAGATGAACCTTCAGCGATAGGGTCTTGCATCGGCTGATTGTGCTCTGTTCCCTCTTGATGTAATCTCGCCGCATGAGTATTCAAAAGCTGATCAGACAGCATCGCGAGAAGTGGACGGCGGCTGGCCAGTGGAATGAACCGGACCTTGCCGATTGCCTCGACTTCATGGCCACCGAGGTGGCGGAAGCAATTGACAAGCGGTTGCGAACCTCGCCGCGCTACGTTCGCAATACGAAGGAGGCCAAGCCTTCGCCGAAGGACATCGGGATCGAGGTTTTCGACGCAATCATGATGGGCTGCATCGCCCTGGACTTGTTGGGACTGGATCTCGATGCCATCGCGCGTGAGAAGCTGGCCCAGATGGATGCGAAGCGCGAGGTGTCGTGAAGCGCGCCGCTGTGACAATCCGGGAAACGTACGCCGCCACGCAAGAACAATCCATATGCACAGGAATGTCACAACCTTCACATTGAAGGAGTTATAGAAATGGGAATGAAGGCCAAGATCAAGAAGCTCGTTCGACTGGCACACGACGCAGAGCAGTCGTACATTGACAAGCTTTCTGCGGAAGATAAGGCCGCGCTTGGGGAGATCGACAACTGGGCACCCAAAGATATTCTTGCACATATGACGGCCTGGAAGGAGCAGGTGGTTATCAATTATCAGGCCGTCGTGAGCGGCGAGGATATACCCGAGCAAGGCGAATACCAGGAAATGAACGTGCAGTTCTTCGAGAAGCATCGCCTCTGCTCATGGGACGAGGTTCTCAAGTATCGTGAGCAGACTCTGCAGTTCCTGCTCAATAGTCTGGATACCATGAGCGAGGAGGATCTCAACCGCACAGAGGGGATTCCGAGGCAGGAGGGCAGACCGTTCTGGCGCATGATTGTGGGCACGGCATACATACACCCGCTGATGCACCTTCGCGATCCCCTCCTGGAGCGAGGAGACTTTGCGCAAGCCATGGAGATGCAGGAGCAGGTGTGCAGCCTGCTTTCCGAGCTCGATAATGATGAGACTTGGATTGGCGCGCAGCAGTACAACCTCGCCTGCATCTACTCGTTGGTGGGGCAGAAGGACAAGGCCATTCGGATCTTGCGCGAGGCACTGAAGATGACCCCCGAATTGACAGAATGGTCGAAGGAAGATCCGGATTTCGAGCTCATCCGGGAGTATCCCGAGTACAAGGCGATCTATGCGGAGTCAAAGGAGTAGGCCATGTGGCGGAGGATGGCAACTTGTGTGACGATCATGTTGGTTGTGGTTGCCGGAGTCGGTGCTGACGCATAGGAGAAGGAGGCGGACCTAGCGCAGAACTCTTCGCGGCTGTAGGAGGATTTCCGTGTTTACCTCCGTCCTAGATTCAATTCGGGGTCATTTGTGCAACAGGTCCACCGCCATTGTTTGCTGAGGGCATTGATAGCTTGCGTATTCGGTTGCTCCGAGGCGTGAGCAACGTCACTACGGCTCCTGGTGGGATACCGGTAAAATGATCTTCCTACGAAAAGAAAACTGGATGCGTGCTTCAATCCCGATCGCTACTGTTGCATTATTATGCGCACTATGCACCATTGGAGCGGATGCCCAAGGCCAACCTGAGATAGCGAGATTAGAGGTCGTATTCTGGCCGGAGTTCGATCGCCCGGACATGCTGGTGATTTACCGCATCTATTTATCGGATACGACGGATCTTCCGGCGTTGGTGAGCGTTCCCATTCCAACTGAGGTTGGCGCTCCTCATGCGGTGGCTGTTGCCAACAATGAGGGCGACATGTTCATCACGCCCTATACGCAGCAGGAGGCGGGTGGTTGGCTGATCATCGCGCTAGAAGCATCGACCACGGAAGCCCGTGTAGAGTACTATGCCGAGCTTGATATCGAGGGCAGCGAGCGGGATTTCACTTTCGATTGGCCCGGTGGCTTGGATGTAGGAGATTTCAGATATGAGTTCCAGCAGCCTGTGGGGTCGGAAGAACCGATAATCAAACCCCCGCCAGAAGGGGAGTATCTGGGCTTGTACGGTTTGGATTACTATTGGAGCTCGATGGGTGCGCTGGATGCCGACTCGAAAGCCCGGATTCAAATTAGCTATGTGCGTGAGCAGTCGGGATTGACTGTAGATCTCCTTCAGCAGGTGCCTCCCCGGAGCAGACCTGAGGCAACGGGAACGCCGGATCAACCTACCGCGACCACCACGCTGCCGACAGAGACGACAGAACCTGAAGCAACTCCCGCTCCGGGATTCCCGCCGTTCTGCCCGTCGGCGATGGCAGGCATGGTTCTGGTGCCGGGGGCGGCGCTGATGCTTAGAAGGAGGAAGCGAAGAGATGCTGCGAAGATTGGGTAAGAGCGGCCTGGAAGTCAGCTCGCTGGGGATGGGTTGCTGGGCCATCGGTGGGCCGTGGCAATGGATTGAACCAGACGAGGATCCCTTCCCGGCAGGCTGGGGGAAGATCGATGATGACGAGTCGATCCGCGCCATTCATACCGCGCTGGACGCAGGGATCACGCTCTTCGACACAGCTGCCAACTATGGCGCTGGCCACAGCGAGCGAGTTCTCGGCCAGGCGCTTAAAGGTCGCCGCTCGGAGGTTGTGATCGCCACCAAGTTCGGGCACATCGTGAACGAGGATCGCAAGCACGTGCATTCTGACGACAGCCAGATCATCGCCAATGTGAAGAACGACGTCGAAAACAGCCTGCGCCGCCTGCAGACCGATTACATCGATCTGTATCAGCTGCATGCTTGGGATTATGACCCGGCGTTAGCCCTCGAGCTTCGCGGCCTGCTGGAGGAGCTTGTGCAGGAGGGGAAGATCCGCTGGTATGGATGGAGCACGGACCTGGTTGACCATGCGAAGGTCTTTGCCGAAGGGGAACACTGCGCTGCCATTCAATTCCGTATCAATGCTCTTTTCGACAATCAAGAGATGCGCGCGCTGTGCGCCGATTTCGATCTCGCCGGAGTCAACAAAGATCCGCTCTATCGTGGAGTCCTGACCGGGAAGTTCACGCCCCAATCCACGTTTCCTGAGGATGACATCCGCTCTCGAGGCGATTTCAGTGATGAGCGCATGAGGCGCCGATTGGCGACCGTCGAGGCGATGCGTGAAGTGCTGACCTCCGGCGGCCGGACCATGGCTCAGGGCGCGATTGCCTACATCTGGGGATTGGACCAGCGCATGATCCCCATCCCGGGCTTTAAAACTGTCAAGCAAGTGAAAGAGAACGCCGCCTCGATGGAACTGGGACCGTTGACGGAGGCGGAAATGCAGCAAGTGCAGAGCATCGTGGAAGAGCACAGCGAATAGGCGCAACACGGCATTGCCCTGCATTGCGTTTCTGAGCCAAGCTTGATCATTATGAATAGGCTTCGTAGACAAACTGCAAAGGAAGGAACCATGCGTTCTCACGAGCATCTCGTACTGATCCTTG
>DAOVIK010000005.1 GCA_030673735.1 Anaerolineae bacterium | reverse complement strand
CTTGGAGAAGCTCGTCGAGTTCATAACGGAATTCTCAATGGTAGAGCAACTGGTCCTTCTGTATGAAGGCGAAGAGGCATACAGCCAAGGATGCATGCTTGTCGAACGTCTTAAGACCCTTTATCGAGATGCGCCAATCACGCTATCAAGATACAACCCACACTTGGCAACGTTCGTTGGCTTGGGTGGGCTGGGAGCGGTTGTGCTTGAACCTGAGCAGGAAATACCATGAGCCACCCGAAACAATCTATTGTGATCGTGACAGATAGTACGTCCGATCTCCCGGAGGCTGATGCGCATGAGCTAGGGATATCCGTCGTGCCGGCCGTACTCACGGTTGAAGAACAAACGCTCGTGGATGGAGTGGGCATCTCGCGCGAGGAGCTCTACCAGCGCATGCCTGATCTCTCCAAGCCCGTGACTACCGCTGCGCCATCCCCAGCAGCATTCGCGGAAGTTTATGAGCGAGTTCTATCGGAGGGGGCCAAGCAGATCGTCTCCATCCATGTTTCGTCAAAGCTGAGCGGAATGCTGAACGTTGTCAATCAAGCAGCAGCCGATTTCAAAGAGCGTGTTCACTTGGTGGACAGCGAGCAAGTCTCCCTGGGGATCGCATTCCAAGCCAAAGAGGCCGCCCTTCAAGCGGTTCGTGGCGCCTCGCTCAGTGCCGTGATCGATGCAGCCCACCACGCCCGTGAGAATATCAAGCTCATCGCCTTCGTGAACACATTGGAATACCTTCGTCGCGGAGGTCGAGTGAGCTGGCTGAGCGCTGGATTGGGCAGCATCTTGCAGATCAAGCTGCTGCTGGAGATCGTCAACGGGCTGGTTGAGCAACTGGATCGGGTTCGAACTCGCAAGAAAGCTTTAGAGAGTCTGCTCGCCCATGCCCGCTCATGGGGGCCGCTCAAGCGCCTCGGAATCCCCCACGCCGCCGCCCCCGAGGCGGCCTTCGCAGTAGCCGACGAACTCCGCTCTGTCTCCGAACATCCTCCGGTTATTGTCGACGTGACCCCGGTGATCGGAGCCCACGTGGGGCCTGGCGCCGTGGGTATTGTCGGCATGCGAACCTAAACATTGGCACATTCAAGCGCTCTGGCGTATAGTCTACACGGGTACCGCAAATGAATCCTGCTGTTGATAAGCTCACCAAATATATGCGATTGGAAGCCGAGCGCGGCCACGACAACCAGGCCGTGGTTGGCGGCTTGCAGCGCATGCTGGAACCTTGGGAAGCTGAAGCGCGCCAGAGCGGATTGGCGAAGCATTTCATCGACATGGTACTTTCCCGCCTGAGGGATTACCCCAAGCTATCGCCAGCTTCACGCAAAGAAGTGCTGCAGGGGATTTGGAACCGGATGCAGACCGAGTATCCGACCGCGGAGCAACGTGAGGGAGATGGCGAAGTCGCTACTCCAGTTGCGCCCAAGAGCAAACCTGAGGTCGCCAGTACGCCGGTTGAGACTCCTGCAAGCGGCATTCCCAAGGAAAGCACAAGTACAGAAAAGACCGCCTCGCCACCCAAGGCCTCCCAACCTCCTGCCGCGAAAGCCGCAGCATCCGATCACCCTGCCATTGAAGCCCCCCTCACGCGCATTCAAGGCATCGGGCCCAAATCCGCCAAGACGCTCAAGCGGCTCGGTCTTGAAACACTGGGTGATCTGCTGTGGCATCTGCCGCGCCGCTATGACGATTACTCGAAACTCAAGACGATCAACCGCCTCTGGTACGGAGAGGAGGTCACTATCATTGCCACCGTTGATGATGTGCAGGTCCGCTCGGCACGTGGCGGCAAGATGAAGCTTGTCGAGACCAGCATCAGCGACGGGACGGGATCACTGCGGCTGACGTGGTTCAACCAACCATGGATCGCCGATCGCCTCAAGCCCGGCCGGGCGGTCGTGGTCTCAGGCAAGGTCGATCAGTACTTGGGGCGATTGACGATGAATAATCCGGAGTGGGAACCTCTGGAGAGCCAGCATCTGCACACCAACCGCATCGTGCCGGTCTATCCCCTCACGGCCGGGATCACCGCAAAATGGATCCGGCGCTTGATGAATGGCGTTGTGCCGCGCCTGGCTCCTCATCTTCAGGATCCCTTGCCTGCCTCGCTGCTGCAGAGCGCTGATTTGATCCCCTTGGGCGAGGCGCAAAGGCAGGTTCATTTCCCAGATAGCTGGGAGCGTTTGGAGCATGCACAGCACCGGCTTGCCTTCGACGAAATGTTCTTGCTCCAGTTGGGCGTGCTGCGGCAGAAACGAGATTGGGAGCAGCAGCAAGCCGATCCCATGGTCATCGACCAAGGCCGATTTGACGAATTCGTGGCCGCACTGCCCTACCAGTTAACTGCGGCGCAGAAGACCGCCTTGGACGAAATTCGCAAGGATCTTGCCGCCCCACGCCCGATGAATCGCTTGCTGCAAGGCGACGTTGGCTCGGGAAAAACCGTCGTGGCCGCTGTGGCTATGGCGATCGCCGCTGCCAACGACAAGCAATCCGCACTCATGGCTCCCACGAGCATTCTTGCAGAACAGCACCTACACACGCTAAGGGATCTTCTGTCCGCGATGTCTGGCATGCCCGCTGAGTCCATCCGCCTGCTTATCGGCGCAACGCCAGAAGCTGAGAAGCGTGAGATCCGCGAGGGTCTTGCTAGCGGAGCGATTCCCATCGTGGTCGGTACGCATGCTCTTCTCGAGGATCCAGTCACGTTTGCTGATTTCGGGTTGGCGGTGATTGATGAGCAACACCGCTTCGGAGTGGAGCAGCGCTCACTCCTGCGAGCCAAGGGGGATAATCCCAGCCTGATGGTCATGACCGCCACCCCCATTCCACGCTCGCTGGCGCTGACGGTTTTCGGTGACTTGGAGCTGAGCTTGATCGATGAGATACCACCAGGACGCCAAAAGATTGAAACCAGGCTTATGCAGCCGATCGAGCGTGGTCGCGCCTTCAACTTCACTAGATCGCAGATTGACACCGGGCACCAAGCGTTTATCATTTTTCCCCTGGTTGAGGAATCCGAGAAGATCGACGCCAAGGCCGCGGTCGAGGAGCATGAACGACTGCAGAAGGAGGAATTCGCAAGCTACAACGTCGGCTTGCTTCACGGACGGATGCCGGCGGACGAGAAAGAGACCGCGATGGGGAAATTCCGCGCCGGTGAGATCGACGTGATGGTATCCACATCCGTCGTGGAGGTCGGAGTTGATATCCCCAATGCAACCGTGATGCTCGTCGATGGCGCCAACCGTTTCGGATTGGCACAGCTCCACCAATTCCGCGGTCGTGTGGGCCGGGGGCCACACAAGTCCTACTGCCTGCTCATTTCCGA
Organism: Anaerolineae bacterium; assembly: GCA_030673735.1. Taxonomy (GTDB): domain Bacteria; phylum Chloroflexota; class Anaerolineae; order Anaerolineales; family E44-bin32; genus W1033. The sequence continues at coordinate 17,491 of DAOVIK010000005.1, read as the reverse complement.
CCAAGACGACGAAGCCGCAAACAAGCGGCTCAAAGCCTTGGAGTCCACCGATGACGGCTTCAAGCTTGCCGATCTCGATCTCGAACAGCGCGGTCCGGGAGATTTCCTAGGCACTCGCCAAACGGGATTCGTAGAGCTGCGCATGGCCAGCCTGACCGATGTGCGCTTGATCGAAAAGGCTCGCCGAGAAGCAGAGCGCATGTTTGCCGCCGATCCTGAGCTCTCCCTTCCAGAACATGGAGCGTTGGCGAAGGCCGTCGACCGCTTCTGGACGGGGAGAAAGAGAGAGGTCAGCTGATGGTGCGAGCCATCTTTCCGGGAACCTTTGATCCCATACACCTCGGACATATAGACATTGCCGAGCGCGCCGCCTTGCTGTTCGACGAATTGGTCATCGGCGTGTACGACCGGCCGCTGAAGAACCTGCTGTTCTCGCCAAAAGAGCGGCTTGATATGGTATCGCAGGTATTTCGCGGACACAGGAACATCAGCGTCGTGGGCTACCAGGGACTCACAGTTGAATTCTGCCGCAGCGTAGATGCTAAAGTCATTGTGAGAGGTTTGCGGGTGTTTTCCGATTTCGAGCATGAGTTCCGCATGGCTCTTGCCAACCGCCGCCTGGCTCCAGAGATCGACGTGGTTGCACTCATCACCAGCGAAGAACATAGCTTCTTGACCGGCTCGACGGTGCGCGAGATCGCCTCTCTGGAAGGTGATGTGTCCAGCCTTGTGCCCAAGCTCGTCCTCAAGGCCTTGAAGAAACGCTTCGAGGAACTTGGCGAGGATGGGCCGCGATCCTTTCCACTGACCTCGCTGCGTGATTGACGCATGTTGACCAGATGACGGTCTTGGGTGTACGCTTCGGTGGACTGAACTCTGAGGAGTGAGACGCCAACAACCCATGAGGCGAACCGGAGGTGCCCATGGATATCCTGCACTTGGTTGACCGGCTCGAGGAGCTGATCAGCGATTGCCGGGCCATTCCATTAACTCGCAACATCATAGTTGATGAGGATCGCATACTCGAACTCATCGATCAGATGCGCATCTCCATTCCTGATGAAATGAAGAAGGCTCAGCAGATCACTTCGCAGAGTGACCGTGTGATCGCCCAAGCTCAGGAAGAGGCAGGACGAACGATTTCACTCGCCAAGCAAGAGGCTGAGCAGCTGCTGGTGAGTGATGCTGTGGTGCAAGCCGCTCAGGAGCGCGCCGAGCAGATTATCAACCAAGCCCGCGCTGCCACGGAATCCATTCGCCATGAATCCGACGGTTATGTCATCGAGTCCCTTGAGGCGCTGGAAAGCGAACTCAGCCGTCTGCTCACACAAACGCGCAACGGGATCAACAAGCTTGCCGCTGACCGTCAACAAGCCTTGCAGCAGGAGCAACTCCAACAGACTGAGAAGAAGCAACTCCAGAAGACGGAGGAGGAGCGGGAAGAATAGCGGAGATGGCTCACGCCAATATGCTCCGTACACAGGCAGCAAGAGGCATGGCTCTTTGTTGCCATTCCAATGAACCTTTTCCGCAAGCAATAGCTTCAAGCAACATACAGGGCATTTGGGCGTCGGTCTGGGAGACCGGCGCTTCTTCGCGAGGATTCCCTACTCTGGTTCCTCGCCCAGTGTTGCTGTGGATTTTTCATTATTCGCTTCCGCGCGTTGGGCGGCAGCCTTGATGAAAGCCACGAACAACGGATGTGGGCGAATCGGACGCGAACGAAATTCAGGATGAAATTGCGAACCAAGCATGAAGGCATGCTCAGCTATTTCCGCAATCTCTACCAGCTTGCCATCCGGTGAGAGCCCTGAAAAGCGCATGCCATGGCCCTCGAGAACCTCGCGGTAGGCATTGTTGAGCTCGAAGCGATGGCGGTGCCGCTCCTCCACCCGTTTTCGCCCGTAGGCCTGCGCGCTCACGGTGCCTGGTTTGATCTCGCAAGGATACAGACCCAAGCGCATGGTGCCCCCCAGCTCCCCGATTTCGCGCTGACTCGGAAGCAGATCGATCACCGCGTGCGGAGTCTTCGGATCGAATTCCGTCGAATTAGCTTCTTTATTGTCTAATACGCTGCGGGCGCACTCAATCACCATAACCTGCATGCCCAAACAAAGGCCCAAATAGGGAACCTGTTCTTGTCGAGCATAGCGCGCTGCCGCGATCATTCCCTCTATACCCCGATCTCCAAACCCCCCAGGAACAATCACTCCGTGCGCCGCACGCAATTCATCCCACCCGGCCCCCTCTTCCAGATCGACAGAATGTATCCAGGAGAATTCGGCATCCAAATCCGCCGCCAGCGATGCATGTCGCACGGCCTCGCGGACGCTCATGTACGCGTCCTCCAGCTCGATGTACTTTCCTACGACCGCGATACGTACTTTGGGCCTCCGTGTGCGCCAGGCGGCCACCATTGCCCGCCATTCCTTCCAGTCAGGCTTTCGCCGTGCCTTCAGATTCAGCTTCTGCAGCAAGTAATCGCCCAGCGCGTGCGCTTCAAGCAGCAACGGCACCTCATACAATACTGGCGTGCTTTCCAAGGGGATAACGCCTTTTTGCTCAACGTCACAGAAGAGTGCGATCTTAGCTCGCAGATCCTCTCCTACCGGATGGTCCGAACGAGCAATGATGACATCTGGATGCAGACCGATCGAGCGCAGCTCGCGCACGGAATGCTGTGTCGGCTTGGTCTTCAGCTCACCCGTAGCGCCGATGTAGGGCAGCCATGTCACGTGTACGTACAGCGTATCCTCGCGTCCCAGTTCGTAGCGCATCTGCCGCAGCGCTTCCAAGAACGGAAGCGACTCAATGTCACCTACCGTACCCCCAACCTCCACGATCACCACCTCCGCTCCCGTTTCTTGGGGAACGCGGTCTATGCGGCGTTTTATCTCCGATGTAATGTGGGGAACCACTTGGATCGTGCCTCCCAGGAATGTACCCTTTCGCTCTTGGGCAATTACCGAAGAGTAGATCTGCCCGGTGGTGATGTTGCACACGCCGCTCAGATTGTCATCAATGAAGCGTTCATAGTGACCAAGATCAAGGTCGGTTTCCGAGCCATCATCCAGAACATAGACTTCGCCGTGTTGGTAGGGATTCATGGTTCCTGGATCAACGTTGATGTACGGATCCAATTTTTGGATTGAGACTTTGATCCCGCGCTCCTTGAGCAGCTTCCCGATGGCGGCCGCAGTAACACCCTTGCCAACGGAGCTCACCACCCCACCGGTCACGAACACATACTTGGTCATCAGCGCATTGCTCCCTGATAATCCCTGGACTCCCACAAGAGCGGCGGGGAGGGCTCGTTTGAGGCGCCCTCCCCACCGAGTAGTCCAGGAGTTGTCGTTACTCGCGATCTCAATCGCATCAGCTCACCAGTATTCGCAGATCCTCTGCTGCTCGACGCATCTCGAGAAGCACTAGTCCCAGTTTTGCCCCTGCGCTGGTCATCACCGTCAGAACAGCAGTATGCCCTACCGCCATCAACAGCACGTAACCGGTTTTGCCTCGTATTGAGACTTGACCTAGAACACCCCGTCTGAGTTCAGAGGAGATGCGGTCACCCAAGCTGGCCATTGCAGCCGACATTGCCGAAACCCGATCACCTTCGATCTCCAACGGCAATGCCGAGGCTATCATCAGTCCGTCAACGCTGACCACCGCCGAAGTTTCGATACCCGTCGCGTTGGCCTGCAGGGTTTTCAGCCGCCCTACCAATAGTTCTGTTCTGGTCTTCTCCATCACACCAGAGACACCTCACGGCCCCCCCGCGGCAAGTCTACCATGCCCCACGACCACAAGCAACAGAACCGCAGCACATGGCGAAAAAAAGGCTTATCGCCAGTGCATTCCTCTCGCATGCTCACAGCTTGCGAGCCAAAAGACCGTCATCGCACAGCCGGCTGCCCTTTACCTCTTAGTTGGCGGAAATCAAGTGGAATTCTTCTCGATCAATTGCTCGGGGAAGCGGCGCCGATGAAGCCAAGCCGCCTTCAGCTTTCGTCGGATGGGCGTAAGCCGGGTATCAGACGCACGATGATTTGCCCATCCTTCAAATCAGTGTGAACGATTGCCGATTCGATCGCTGGGATAAGCAGCTCGTTGCCGGCATCGTCGCGAACCACATAAACGTCATTGGCGCCTGTCTCCAGGATCTGATCCACCTTGCCCAATGCCTCCCCATCTTCTGTGATTACTGCCAGACCCAAGATCTGCCAATGGTAATACACACCCTCGGGGAGCGGTTCTGCATCATCGAGACGCAGGAAGATGTCCTGACCGCGCCAAGCGTTAGCCGTCTCCCGATCCTCGCATCCCTCGATGCTGAGAAGGAAACGTGCCCGGTGGGGGCGAAACGATCGCACCACAACGGGCACTTTATCAGGACCCAAGAGGATTTCGCTGGAGGGTCGAACGCTATGGATGACCTCGGTGAAGGCATCCACCAGCAGCATCCCTCGCACACCGTGTGGCCGTATCACACGGCCTACAGCTAGATACTCGCTGGAATGCATTGGGGCGCTCGAACGGATCCTCCGCAGCCATCCAAATCAGATGATATCTAATGTGGCACGCACGCCACTGCGCGCCGCGGCTACTCTCAACAATGCTCGCGTGGCATTCGCCACACGTCCCCCACGCCCGATGACCCGCCCCATGTCGTCCTCGCCGACCGTCAATTCGAATCGCACGCTCTTGTCGCGTTCATGCGCACGCACAACGACCTGCTCCGGATCATCCACGAGAGATTTGGCGATGTATTCGATAAGATCCTGCATCAGGCTTCAGTTCTCCTCGAAAAGAAGGACCTCTGCTGATTCTTCAACGTACCTACTTGGCGTCTTCAGCCTTCGAATCCGCCTTCTTGTCTTCGTCCTTCTTGGTTGCCTTGCTTCTGCCCTTCTTGGCCTTGGGTTCAGCCTTGGCCTCGCCCTTCTTGGGCTTCTTGGCCTTGGGTTCAGCCTTGGCCTTGCCCTTCTTGGGCTTCTTGGCTTTGGGCTCAGCCTTGGCCTCGTCCTTCTTAGGCTTCTTGGCTTTGGGTTCCGCCTTGGCTTCGTCTTTCTTGGGCTTCTTAGCCTTCGGCGCAGGCTTGGCCTCGGCCTCCACTTCGGCGGCAGCTTTGGCTTCAGCTTCTTCCGCGGCCTTGGCTTCAGCTTCTTCCGCGGCCTTGGCCTCAGCTTCCTTGGTTTTCACTTCGGCTTCGGCGGGAGCCTTGGCTTCTGCTTCCGCAGCTTCCTTGGTCTTAGCTTCTGCTTCAGCGGCAGCCTTGGCTTCGGCTTCCGGAGCCTCCTTGGCTTCTACCTCGGCTGGGACCTGCTCTTCCTCAACAGCCTCGGCAACGGTTTCGGCCGCTTCTGTAGCCACTTCCGCGGCTACCGCCGCAGCCTCCGCCTCCACGGCTTCTTCCGCAGGCTTGGCTTCGACCTCTTCCACCGCTGCCGGAGGTTCCGCCACTTCCTCGGCCTCTGGAGCGGGCTCGGGCTTCTCCTCAACGATCTTTGGCGCTTTCTTGGGTTTGGCTTTCGCTGCCCTCTCGGCGACCAGGTCATCCCGGCGCGTTCGAGGGTCCACTTCGCGAACCGCCGCAGCTGCTTCCTTGAGCAGCACATCGAGGGCTTCGCCCTTCTTGAAGCGTTCCCAACGCTCCCAAGTTCCAAGCGGTTTCAGAACCTTGGTCACAGATTCAGACGGCTGAGCACCGCGCTGCAGCCAGAAGAAGAGGCGCTCATCATTGACCCTTACTGTCGAGGGTTCCGTGCGAGGGTTGTAGTGCCCAAGGATTTCTAAAAAGCGTCCATCGCGCGGACTTCTCTTATCCGCGGCGACAATGCGATAGCTGGGTTGGTGCTTGCCACCTACCCGACGTAGTCGTATCCGAACCATGTTTTTCCTCTCTCCATTTTCCTTCTTTGCTCAGATCATACACAACAGCCGGAGAGGGTTGTGCCGGAAGGATGGCACGTAACAACCAGATCAATCGTCCGTTGTGCCGCACGAATTGGTGCGTAGGAAGAAACAGCCAGAGACCATTTCCACATCATTCGTGCATTTCCCGCAAGGAAACAGGCCGCCGACCGGGCTGCCCACGTGGCCAACCGGCCGGCGCAAATGAATGCCGAGCGGTTCCCTACAGGTCGGGCTCATTCTAGCCTTGTTCGAGGGGGTGGTCAAGGGGAAGCTGATGCTTGCCAATCGATGCGCTGCAAGCACCATCTCAGGATTCGGTAATCTCGAGCAACACCTTTACTGGCCAAAGCGCTGGATCGCAGATCTTCACAACAGACGACTCGTATGGTTGGCGTCACGAACCAGCGCGTCCATGATTCTTGGTCAATCGCTAGGAGAGGAGAGATCTATCCCGAGCTCTTCGGCCATTGCCTGGGCGATGCTGCGCGCCTCTTGGGGCTCACCGTCTTCGAGAACGATCACTATCACGAGCGGTGAATCCGCCGACCTCGTACCGCCCAAGAACCAGGCCAATCGCTGCCCCTCTGGACCTGCGATGGCTGCGGCCGTCATTCCGAGCAGATCCCCCTCGCTCTCAAGTGCGGCGAGCAAAGCCCGAGCTGTCTCTGGCGAGATTGCAGTCGTTGGTCCGGTCAATGCATCAAACTGCTGCCATGCGCCACCCGGATCGCGCACCGCATCCACAAGCCGCAGCGCCGGCAGGTCGCCGCTATTCCAAAACGCGGCTAATGCAGCCGCGATCTGCATCGGCGTCACTGCCAACTCCCCTTGCCCCACCGCAGCGAGGCGCAGGCTCTCGCCCGCTTCCGGCGCACCAATCTCCACTGCATCTGCCGAGGGCAATCGAATATCTGCCGGTTGATCGAGCCCAAACGCCTCCACCATGGCCATGAACTCATCAGAGCCCATGCGTTCACCCAGATCGGCAAACGGAGCAGGACAGCCGTTGAGCAGCGCTTGCTCAAAGGTATGCTCGCTCAGAAGGATCAAGGGATCATCGCATAGTAGTCTTCCGCCATCAACGGGCACGGGTGAGGTCATATTCATCACGGCATCCCCAGCGCTGGCCAGTCCTTGTGACTCGGCCCACGCGAGCATGAAGGGAGCCATCGCCATGCCGGGCTGGAAACGTCCTTGCGTCGTGCGGTTCAGCAGCGGAGCATCGGAATTTGAGACGAGATCTTGCCAATCCTCTTCGAGATGATTGGCATCAAAAGCGGGGGCGGAAGCCAACGCCAGCACCTCTCCGGTCAGGGGATCGATCACCACAACCGCTCCCGGTCCGTCACCCAGAGCCTGCGCCGCAGCGCTCTGTAAGCCGCTGTCCAGCGTGAGGCGCACATCCAGCCCCGGCGGCGGATTGGAGGTCAGCAGCTTCTGCCACCAGATCACCTCCTCAGGATACCCCTCCTCGCCACGCAACCAGGGATCCATCGACATTTCCAAGCCCGAGAGTCCATAAGCAAGCGAGTCATATCCTACGGTATGCGCCGCTTCGGGCAGCGAGTAGATCCGCATGAAATCCCCGCGCTCTCCGACCGACATTGCCAAAGGCACATCCCCACGATCCAGGATTTGACCGCGCTGCACATATCGGCTTGCGAGACCGCGCCGGGCATTATCGGTGCGCGCGGTTAGCACAGGCGCCCGGTAGATCGTCCACCACCCCAACGCCAGGGAAATCATCACCCAGGCCAGGCTGAATCCGACTTGCAGATTGCGCAGCGGACGTCGAAGCGGCTGTGCCGCCTGCTCTCGACCAGAGAGCGCCAACAGGAAGCCCAGGCCAATAAAGCTTGTCGCCAAGGAGGAGCCGCCATAGGACACAAAGGGCAAGGTGATGCCGGTCAATGGCAGAATACGCACTACCCCACCGATGATCAGCACCGCCTGCAAACCGAAGGACGCCGCCAGCCCAGCCGCAAGCAACGCAGAGAACAGGTCCCGGTTCTGCAGGGCCACACGCAGGCCGCGCGTCACGAGCACGGCAAACAGCGCCACCATTGCCAAAGCGCCCAAGAGACCCCACTCTTCCGTCACGGCAGCGAATATGAAATCCGTATGCACAGCAGGGACAAAGCCCGGAGAGCCAAGTCCTGGCCCGCGGCCGAAGACTCCGCCCGAGGCCAGTGAGATGAGAGATTGCACGATCTGGTATGAGCCGCCAATCGGATCGGCCCAAGGATTGATCAAGGCTTCCACGCGCAAGCGTACCACGTCGAATAGACCGTAAACCAGCACGCCCCCAATCGTGGCGAATGCTCCTGCCACCAGGAGAACTTGCCAGCGATCGGACGCTAAATAGAGCAGGACAGCCAACAGGATAAGCAGCAGCGTGCCGGTTCCCAGATCGCGCTGCATCAGCAGCAGGGCGGTTGAGAGGCTCCAGACCACGAGCAGAGGGGCCAAAGTGGGGAGCAACCGCGGCCGGCGCGTCGCCCAGCCGAAGGCTAGACGGTCGGCAAAGAACGAGGCTACGAAGGCGATCAGCAGCAACCTAAGTGGCTCCGACGGCTGCAAGTAGATGCCACAGCAACCGAGCCACAATCTCGGCTCGCCACCGGATGGATTGGTTCCAAATATCAACGTCGCCGCGGTGAGAAGCAGTCCTCCGGAAAGCCATATGTAACGGTAGCGCTTCAACCAGCGCAGGTCTCGCGGCGCTCGAAGCACAGCAGCCAATAGCAATGTGCCAATGGCGAACCATCCCAACTGCCGCAGGCCGAAAGCGGGGGATAGGCGCCAGATGGTCAGCATTCCCCAGCCTGTCAGAAGCATGGCAACCGGAAGCAGAAATGGATCTCGGCTTGGCACCCAGCGCCGCAGTAGCATGCGGAGTAGCCAAGCAGCGCCGCCCCAGACGGGCAGTATGACCAGGCGCCCCATGCCCAATCCCAGGCCTTCCCAACTCTCCAGCCGGGCGGCGTGGGAAAGCAGCATGGCGACCGCGGCTAGCGTGAGAATGGCGAACGCCACGCAAAGCAACAGCGCTTCACGCCGATCCTGTTGCTGCTGCAGATCAGTCAAGGTAGCGGTCGACAAGGAGTGCCAACCTCTTTCGTGTTTCCCTAGGAATACGATCCTTCTGGGTGATCAGCGCATCGCGGAGCGCGGTTCCGCACTCGCACTCGCGCGTCTCCGGCAGCGAAGCAACCAGTTGAGCAATGGACCGCTGCGCAAGGTCCGAGTTGGCCTTCAGTACGCGGATGACCATCTCGACCGTCACAGGTTCTTCCGACACGTGCCACACATCATAATCCGTGACGTGCGCCATCACGCCATAGCACAGCTCCGCTTCACGGGCCAGGAAGGCTTCAGGAGAGCTGGTCATGCCGATGATGGATATGTTCCAGGCTCGAAACGTGTTGGATTCGGCGCGTGTTGAAAAGCGGGGGCCTTCGATGGTGATGTATGCCCCTCCCCGATGGACTATTCCCCCTGCCTCTGCAACGCCATCGCTGATCAAGGTGTTGAAGTCCTTGCAGAACGGGTCGGCAACGCTGACATGAGCCACGAAACCCTCTTCAAAGAACGTTCGCTCACGTCCTTTGGTGTGGTCAAACAACTGATCCGGAACCACGATCTCCCCCGGTGCAAAATCATCTCGCAGCGATCCGCAAGCGCTTACCGACAGCACTCGTTCAATGCCAAGCATCTTCATGGCATAGATGTTGGCACGGTAGTTCACCTCCGAGGGAGAGAGCCAGTGTCCCACGCCGTGACGCGCGATGAAGGCGATACACCTGCCAGCCAGATTGCCTGTGATTACGGGGGAACTGGGTTTGCCGAAAGGTGTGTCGAGTTCACGGGATTCGATCGACTCCAGCCCTTGCATTTCGTAGAGTCCGGATCCCCCTATCACACCTAGAACAGGCTTCGATTCCATGCTACCTCCGCTGCCTTGCATACGCGGCTATCTTAGCATAGCTTCAGGAGCTTGTCACAAATTCCGCCCGCATACCGCAAAGCACTTTGCTTCTCCCTTTGGGCCCACATTCAATGCCGCATCGGATCCTAGACTCGCTAGGGAGCGCGAGCGCAGGAGGTCGGTGTGTCAAGTGTGATTTGGTTTCTGGGGCGCAGGTTGGTGTTCCTACTGATTGTGAGAACTCAATCCACGCTCGGATGGCCGGTCTTGAAAACCAATCGAATGCCGCCCAAGCTAATCTTGTCTCCAGAAGAGATCTTCAAGGGTTTATCCGCGCGAGCATCGTTGAGCAACGTGCCATTCTTTGAACCCAGATCCTCGAGCCACCAATCGCCGTTGCGGAAGGTAATAATGGCATGCTGAGTTGAGACGGTATCATGGGGCAAACTGACGTCGTTCTCGGCGCTCCGGCCAAGGACATTGCTGCCTGCCATGAGGAACACCTTGCCCGGCTCAGGGCCCTCCTCGACGAGCAGATGAGCATCAGGCACCGTCTCGCTGGTCAGGCCACGGCTGCGCAAATCGCGCCAGAGAAAGATCATCAGTATGGCAAGAAATGTGTAGAGCAGCAGGGCAAGAAGCACCCGCAAAACCAGCACAAGGATGGCAGGATTCATATGCTGGCCCCAGGTTCACCCCTCGATGGTGGCGAATCGGGCCGGATATCTGATTCCTTGAAGACCAGCCGATTACCCGCGAAAGTGATCACATCCCCATGCCGTAACTCGCATTCCATAGTCGGCAAGCCGTTGACCCTGGTCCCGGCCTTGGAGCCTAGGTCGAAGACCACATGGCGTTCCTCGCGCAGCCGTATCTGGGCGTGCCGGCGGGAGACGTGCGGATCGGCGATAGTGATGTCACTGTCTTTCATGCGGCCGATGCTAACCACCTCTTGATCCAGCGGGTAGACCTGGCCGTCAAGATCAATCAGTCGTGGGCCTGCCGGTTCTGCCGGCTCCTCAGGAGGCAAGGAAGACATCTGCCTGGTAGGCTCCGGAATCTCCTGGCTGTGGGAGATATGCACGTACACCTTGGAGCGCTCCCTCTCGTCATCCACTTCCAGATCAATCTCCGGCTCCTCTGCAACGAAGTAACCGCCGTCGCGTGCGGCCTTCAGGATAGCGTTCACCAAGAACGCCTTCAAGTCCGGCGTCCCTTTTGAAAGCTCATCAAGGTCCATGGGATGGAGGAGGATACCGATCTTATCCGGCGCCCAGGATCTTCCTCCCTGATCCTTGCGTAGTGACGTCTCCACGGCGCGCACGACAATAACCGCCAGCGATGCCGGTGTGAGCCTCCCGCCAGCGATGCGCTCCAGAGTGCGTTCAATCAGGTTCTGTAGGCCATCTTCGGCCCGTGAAAGAAAGTCTTTCATCTATCGCGATTATACGCGCGAGTAATCATTCATCAAACCATCGGCACTGGCCGGGAGGTGTACTCGTCTCGGGATTCGGATCTGAATCACAATAACGAAAGCCGGACCCAATATCGGCTATACTGCAAGCATGGGTGAAATGCCGTACGAAGAGATCGAGCATACCGCTGACCTGTCCATGCGCGTGCGCGGCAAGGATATGGCGCAACTGCTGAAACACGCTGCGGAGGGTATGCTGCACCTTTCCGACGTGCATACGAAATCCAGCGAGGGCAGCAAGGTCAGCGTTGAGCTGCAAGCTCCGGATCGTGAGCAACTGCTTGTGGTATGGCTGGAGGAGCTGCTTTTCGGGATAGAAACGCGCAGTGTCGCCTATCGAGATTTCGAAATCCGGATGGTCGAAGATACGCGCTGTGAGGCAAGCATGCGCGAGATCGAATTGGAGTCGATCGGTAAGCACATTAAAGCCGTAACCTTCCATGATTTGAGGATCATCGTCACGCAAGAGGGACTCGAAGCCACGATTGTCTTCGATGTCTAGAACGGAGGTGGGCAATGGTTGATAAACAGGATTTCACCCGCATCAGTCCCGTGCAGTGGGAGATCCCCACCAGCTTCCGCCAGGACATGCGAGTACCTGTGCGCTTCTTCGCATCTGAACAGCTGCTGGAAGCTACTTTGGGGGATAAATCCGTGACCCAGGCCGTGAACTCCGCGACGCTGCCCGGATTGGTCAGCCATGTGACTGTCATGCCGGACATGCATCAAGGCTACGGCTTCCCGATTGGGGGCGTGGCGGCGACCGAACTACCCAGCGGCGTGATCTCTCCCGGCGGTATCGGCTACGACATCAACTGCGGTGTACGCATGCTGGCGACAAACATCCCGCATGAGGAACTCAAGCCGCACGTCGGCGCGCTTGCCAGTGCGCTGAACGCGCACTGCCCGAGCGGCGTGGGCGTAAAGGGCAAGATCCGCCTTAGCGCCAAGCAACTGGACGGTGTTCTGCGACTGGGATCGAAATGGGCGCTGAAGAACGGCTACGCTACCCCCGAGGACGTGGCGCGAACAGAGGATAACGGCAGCTTGCCGGGCGCCGATCCCTCCGCCTTGAGCCCGCGCGCCAAGGATCGAGGGCGCCCGCAACTGGGATCGCTGGGCGCTGGAAACCACTTCATCGAGCTCGACGTGATCGAAGAGATTTACCACGCCGAGGGCGCCAAGGCCATGGGTTTGGAGGCCGGCAACGTCGTGCTGCAGATCCATTGCGGCTCGCGCGGATTGGGTCATCAGGTCTGCTCCGATTACGTGCGTGAACTGCAGGGAGCGGTGCAGCGGTATGGTATTCGCCTCCCTGACCGCGAATTGGTCTGCGCGCCGCTTGATTCCCCGGAGGGCGAGCGCTACTTCGCCGCCATGTCCTGCGCGGCCAACTACGCTTTCGCCAGCCGGCAACTCCTCACGCACCAAGCGCGCCAGGCCTTCGAGCAGGTGCTGGCCGGCAAAGTGAGCAACTGGGACCTACATCAGGTCTATGACGTCGCGCACAACATCGGAAAGATCGAGGAGCATCAGATCGACGGAAAATCCAAGCGAGTGTGCGTGCACCGCAAGGGCGCTACACGCGCCTTCGGCCCCGGCTTCGAGGGTCTGCCCGCGGAGTATCGTGACCTGGGCCAGCCGGTGCTGATTCCGGGCAGCATGGGAACCAGATCGTGGGTCATGCTGGGAACCGAGAAGAGTATGCAGCTTTCCTTCGGCTCCTGCGCACACGGCGCGGGACGCGTGATGAGCCGCAGCAAGGCCAAGCGCTCGATCCGCGGTGACAAGCTCTTCCAGAAGATGCAGGCCGAGGGCATTAAGGTGCATGCCAGGTCAATGCCCGGCTTTGCGGAAGAAGCACCGCAGGCTTACAAGGACGTCGACGCGGTGGTGCAGGTCGTCACCGATGCGGGGATCGCGCAGAAGGTGGCGCGCGTGCGCCCCATCGCCGTGATCAAAGGCTGAGCATCGCGCCATCCAGCTCTACGCTTCAGAATAAACAGCGTCTGGCCGTCGTTCGAGCCAGACGCTGATCTTTCTCTCAGCGCTAATGCTTGCGCGGTGGCCTAATCCTCCGGGGGCAGCAGCCGCACGAAGCGTCGCTTGCCCACACGCAAAACGCGCGGCGCATCGAGCGCGATCTGGGCCTGATCATCCGAAAGAATCTCATCCTCTAGGCGCACGCCATTCTGCTTGATCAAGCGCCGGGCCTCACTCTTGCTCTTGACCAGCTGGGATTTCACGAGCACATCAAGAACCGACATCCCCGCGGAGAGTTTGAACTCCGCCATCTCTTCGGGAACCTGCTGTTCCTGAAAGACGCGCACGAAGTGGGCTTCGGCCTGCTCTGCCTTCTCCTCTCCCAGGTAGATGGCGGTGATCGTCTTTGCTATGCGCATCTTCACGTCCCGCGGATGCTGCTTACCCGATTCCAGATCCGCCTCGATATTGACGATCTCGGGCGGGGTCGAGCCCGTGAGCAGCCGCATGGACGCGCCGAGGGCGGTATCGGGGACGCTCATGATCTTGCCGTACATGTCCTCCGGAGTGGAAGCCAGCGGAATGTGATTGCCCAACGACTTGCTCATCTTCACCACGCCGTCGGTTCCCGGCAGGATGCCCGTGATGATGCCGATGTTGGACAGTACGCCTTTGGATTACATCAGCTTGCGCGCCGCGGTTAGGTTGTTGAAGAGCTGGTCGCTGCCGCCTATCTGCACGTCGGCCTTCAGGAAGAAGGCATCGTAGCCCTGCATGATGGCGTAGAAGAACTCATGCATGAAGATCGGATCACCCTCGTCGAAGCGCTTGCGGAAGGTGTCACGCGCCAAGAACTGCTGCACCGTAAACAGCGATCCAAATTCGATTATGTCTTGGAACGTAAGCTCCGAGAGCCAGGTGTCGTTGTAAGCGAAGCGCGTGCGCTCGGGATCCAGGATCTTCACCGCCTGCTCGGCGTAGGTCTCCGCATTGCGGCGCGCCTCATCGAGGTCGATCTGGGCGCGCACTTTATCCTTGTCGGACGGGTCACCGATGAGCGAGGTGAAGCGACCGATGACGAAAGTGACCTCATGCCCCAGGTTTTGAAACTGGCGCATTTTGCGGATGGGAACCGTATGGCCCAGGTGCAAATCCGAGGTGCGCGGATCGAAGCCGCAGTACGCGCGCAGCAGCCGTCCCTCACTCCCGGCCAGTTTCAATCGCTCCCGAAGCTCATTGGCCATGACCTGCTTGAGCTGTTCGTCCCCATATTCAGTGCCCTGCATGAGCAGTTCGACCTGCTCGTCAATCGTAGTCTTGGACATCGGCTTCATGCCTCCATGTTCTTCTTGCACAAGAAAAAGAGCGCGGCCTGTCCGCGCCACGCTCTCCTTAAGTTCAGGAATCGTAAGAGCTACTCTGCGCCTTGCATGGCGCGCGGCATCAGTAGGGCGGGGGCTCCGTCGCCCCTGGCGTAGATGTAGCGGCGCGCCTGAGGAAAGAACTCTATGCATGGCATGTCGCTATCATACCATACACTCTGCTCGTGCAAGTTTTCTTTGAATAGAATGATCAGATTTATGGAATCGACCAAGGCGCGCTCGCCGACGCTTCTCCCTCACGCCTTGGATCCCTCCGCGCAGACAGGTCATCCACGTTCATTTGAGCGATGTTCCGTCGTTTGTGGACACTTTCATTCGGCGCCCCGGAAATGGTCTCCCCGGTCCCAGTTGCAGTGCGACGCTCTACCCTGTGCTTCGTAAGGGCGTTGCACCGTTCGTCCCGCACGCATTTAGCGGGATGCAACGCCCCTACAATCTAATGGGATGCGCTCTGCAGTTGGAAAGGCTTTCGTGCACTTTGGGATACCGTAGAGACTCCCCGGCTGCCTGCCCTAATCTCTCTTTTGGGGGCGTCTATGCAATCTAGCTGTCCTGGAGAAGATGACCTTGTGATCTCTACCTCACGGCTATTGTAGGGGCGACCGGCTGGTCGCCCATATGCTCTTGCCAATGGTAGGCCGAAATATTGGATCAATTGGATGTCCCGGAATAGTATTCGGGATTTCGATAGGCAACTTGCCTCTTAGCCCTTGCCGCGGCACAGCAAGCGATTCGGTTCAGCGGGCGACCGCCGGTCGCCCCTACGGAAGCATGCGCATATGGATTGACTACGCCTCCCATACAAGCGTTCAAACCAAGGAATCGTAGGGGCGTTGCATGCAACGCCCCTTCAGCCGTTTTCCACGGAATATCACGATCTCACCAAGCGATTGCGCTATGTAGACAATAATGACAGAACAGATCGAATTATCGTCGCACCTGACAAAGGTCGGATTGCGATTTCAAGCATATCTTTGGGACAATAAACAGCGTATCCCATCAGGGGGGATGCTATTCTTCGGAGGGAGGTTGTACGATTATGAAGAAGCATTGGGTTTTGTTTGTTTTATTTGGAATATGTGTTATTGCTCTTGCGGGCTGCAGTCCACCTCTGCCGGACTGCCAGGTTGTAGACCTGGTGCAGCCCATCCCCAGTGGACCAATGGGGGACATGCTCGTCACAGATCTAAACACAACACAGCTTCTATGGAGCTACGGCGCGGGGCATGAATGCCAGCCAGATGGCTATCAGTTGCAGTTGGCCACTGACAGTAGCTTCACCAGCATATTCGCTTATGGAGGAACCGGGGCGTTCGATACCAACTGGGATACACCCCCTCTTCCTGCCAATACAGAGTTCTGGTGGCGAGTGGCAGGTGGAGTGGATGACGGCGCAGGCGGGCTGTACTTGGGCCCCTGGTCAGAATCGGCGCAATTCCACACCGAACAGACCGTACAGGTCTGCGCTCCCGGCGACGGCGTGCCCGAACTGGTATGGCCGACGAACGGCGAGACAATCCACACGACCATGCCACTGCTTGACTGGGAGTGGCCGCTGGATTGTCTGCCCGAGGAATACCGCGTAGATCTCTATGAAGACGTCGAACCAGCAAGCGACTTGCTCAGCGGAGGCACAGGCAGTCCGGATACCAGTTGGTTCCCTAGAGACGATCTCTTAGACTGCACAGCTTATCGCTGGTTCGTTTCCCCGATGGTTGATGAGATGCTTGGTGCCGCTTCAGACGAATGGGGATTCTTCGTCGATGTCGGCGGGATGTGCTCTTCCGTGGGCGGCAAGGTTTGGCACGATGAATGCGCGCTTCCAGAACATGGCCCTTTCCCCATCAACCCTCCTCCGGGCTGCATTGATGATGGCGTTGGCTACTACATCGCTAATGGCGTCATCGATCCGGGCGAGACCGGCATTGGTGGGGTCACGGTGAACCTTGGCGCCGGTGCTTGTCCATCAACCGGGCTGGATACGGCAGTTACTAATGCATCAGGAAACTACAACTTCGGTCACTTGGCCGACGGGACGTACTGCGTCTCGGTCAGTTCTTTGGCTGACGGCAACGGTGAGGTACTCATCCCCGGTGGTTGGTCGTATCCGACAGCCACCGAATCAACTGTCAAACAAGAGATCGTTGTCGCTGGAGGAACGGCGCCGGACGCCAATTTCGGCTGGGATTGGCAATTCCTGCCCGAGCCGAGAACCTCGGGAATCGTGGGCACGGTATGGCACGACGAATGTGCGGTTCCCTTTGACTACGATCCGGGCGACCCCATCCCCGAAGGATGCATCGACGTGGGCGGTGGTGCGCTTGAAGCGGACGGCATCTTCGACGAAGGTGAAGTTGGCATACCAGGAGTGACCGTCAAACTGGGCTTTGGTTCCTGCCCCTCCACTGGTGCCTATGCGGCGACAACCGATGCCAACGGGGTATACGAGTTCCCAGGGTTGTTTGACGGCACCTACTGTGTTTCGGTCGATGCCCTGGCTCACGGCAACGACGAGGTACTGATCCCCGGCAGCTGGACGTTCCCAAATCGTGACGTCAACCCGCAGAAGGTGGAGTTCAACATCGAAGTTCCTCCCGAGGGTGTGGATGTCGGCCTGCCGATCCAGAACTTCGGATGGGATTACCAGTTCCTGCCTCTGGCAGATGAAGAAGTGATAGGCTTCACCAAGCGGGAGGCATACTGCCGGACCGGAGCCAGTCCACACTTTCCTGTGCAATGGCTGCTGCCTGACGACAAGCGATTACTAATCGAAGGCCGCGACTATCACAGTGAGTGGCTCAAAGTGCT
>DAOVIK010000091.1 GCA_030673735.1 Anaerolineae bacterium | reverse complement strand
GGCGAATCCTCGCCCAAGCGCCGCATGGCTCGCAGGAGATGACAGAGCGGTAAGCCCATCACGTTGGCAAAGCATCCGCCCATCCGATCGACATCCACCGGATTGAAATCCCGGTCCTGGATGCCATATGCCCCGGCCTTGTCCATCGGACTGCCTGTCTGTACGTATGCATCAACCCGGTCGCTCGTGTATTCGCGCATGGGAACCGTCGTCTCACAGAGTTCCGCTTGCTCACCGGCTGTTCCTCTCATGACCAGGGCACTGATCACGAGGTGATCGACTCCGCTAAGCGCCATCAGCATGCGATGCGCATCTTGCTCGTTCGTAGGCTTGCCCAGAACGCGATCCTGATGGACTACCAGCGTGTCTGCGGCTAACAACAACCGGGCTTCCGGTCGCACACGCAAGGCGGCCTCGGCCTTGGCGCTTGCCAGCCTGCGCGCCAGGTCCGCGGCGGGTTCATCGGGAGCGGCAGTTTCGTCCAGCTCCACGGGGCAAGGCTCGAAATCCCAGCCGGTGAGACGCAGGAGATCCGCCCTCCTTGGGGAGGCCGACGCGAGGATGATCTTAGTCGCCTTGTCCTCGGAAGCCATCACGGCAATTTCCAGCACAATCCTGTTGTATCTCGGTCTTGATGATCAGGGATGAACTCAATGAGATCAGTGTGTGCACCGAGCGCCGATTCTAACACAGCACGGCATTTCCCCCTTTCTTCACCCAATGCTCACCTCCGCAAGCAGCTCTCGATCGCATCTCAGAAGATTCGTCCAGTTGTCCCGAATGGTACAATCACTGCGAGGTGCTGCATGGACCTCTTTGATCATGCATTGAACCTGCGCATGGCGCGGGAAGCTCCCCTGGCTGCCCGTATGCGGCCGCGCACTATGGCAGAATTCGTCGGTCAGGAGCACATCGTCGGCCAAGGTAAGCTGCTTCGGCGCGCCATCGAGGCCGACCGTCTTTTCGCCTCGATCATCCTCTGGGGTCCGCCGGGAACCGGCAAGACCACCCTGGCGCAGATCATCGCCAACTCCACGCGCTCGCATTTCACCAGCATCTCGGCCGTCCTGGCGGGCGTGCGCGAGCTGCGCCAAGTGATCAAGGAAGCACGCGAGAGACGCAAACTCCACGGGCAAGCCACGATCCTATTTGTTGACGAGGTCCATCGTTGGAACAAGGCGCAGCAGGATGCGCTCCTGCCTCACACCGAGCAGGGGATCATCACCTTGATCGGCGCAACGACGGAGAATCCCTACTTCGAGGTGATCGGCTCCTTGGTATCGCGCTCGCGCATCTTCCAGTTGCGTCCACTTGCGGATGACGATGTACGCCGCATCATCGAAGCCGCCTTGGTCGATGAGGCGCGTGGCTATGGTGATCGCGAGGTGGATCTAGACGAAGAGGCGCTGGAGCATTTGGTGCGCGTGGCGGGAGGCGATGCGCGCAATGCTCTCAACGCCTTGGAACTGGCCGTCGAGACCACTGTTCCCGATGGCGCCGAAAAGATTCACATCGATCTGCCGGTTGCGCAGGATTCGATCCAACGCCGGGCGGTGCTGTACGACAAAGACGGCGACGCACACTACGACACCACATCCGCCTTCATCAAATCGGTGCGTGGGTCCGATCCTGACGCGTCCCTGTACTGGCTGGCGAAAATGATCTACGCGGGTGAGGATCCGCGCTTCATACTGCGTCGCCTGCTGATCCTGGCTTCTGAAGACATCGGTCTGGCCGATCCGATGGGCATGGTGGTCGCGGCTGCGGCTACGCAGTCGTTCGAATTCGTGGGTTTACCAGAGGGCGTGTATCCGATTGTGGAAGCCACGCTGTATCTCGCCACGGCGCCCAAATCCAACTCGGCGGTGTCTTACTTCAAGGCCTATCGTTTGCTCGAGGAACGCGGCAAGATCGAAGTCCCCGATCACTTGCGCGATGCGAACCGCGATAGAGAGGCGTTGGGACATGGTCGCGACTACGCCTATCCCCACGAGCACCCAGATCACCACGTTGGCCAGGGATACCTGCCACAAGACCTTTGGGGGACCTATTTCTTCAAGCCCTCTGATCAGGGCTATGAGAAGACGGTGCAAGATCGTCTGGAGATGTGGCGTAAAGCGCAGCGGCAGGCGCTGGGTATCGAAGCCACTCACTTCGCGCCCGATCTAAGCGAGGATGATGTGCTGGAGACCAAGCGCCGCCACGGGCGCTCAACCCCACTGGAAACGTAAATGGATCCCCTCGCATGACAGCCATCTACTTGATTCGCCACGGTGAAAACGACTTCGTCGGCAAACGCTTGCCGGGCCGGCTTCCCGGCGTGCATCTCAATCAGCGCGGTCGTGAACAGGCACAGGCACTGGCCGAATTGCTCGCACCGCTTGAGCTAATGGCGGTCTACTCCAGCCCGCTCGAACGTGCCACCGAAACCGCCGAGCCGGTTGCCACGCGTCATGGAATGCAGGTCATCATCCGCCAAGGGCTGCTCGAGGTGGACATTGGCAGCTGGCAGGGAAAGACCCTCAAGAGCCTCCGGCGGCGCAAGTTATGGTCTGCGGTGCAGCATGCCCCATCTCTGGCGCGCTTTCCGGACGGCGAGTCCTTTACCGAAGCGCAAGCGCGCGTGATACGTGAATTGGAGGAGCTGCGAGCCAAGCACTCTGGGGCCAAGGATGCCTTCGTCTGCGTCGCGCACGCCGACGTTATCAAGCTGGCGATTGCCCACTATCTCGGCTTGCCGCTCGACCTTTTCCAGCGGCTGGTTGTCGCACCGGCATCGATCAGCGTGCTCGCATTCCACGGATTGATGGCCAAGCTGATTCGCCTGAACGATACGCGTGCTACACAAGCCGGCGCTCACGAATGATATACTTCCAATGCAATGCGGAATATCGCAGCAATCCTAATCCATCCGTGGATTGATCATGTCGCCAATGGAATTCGAATTCAAACCAGTTAGCCATATCACCACCGGAGCCATCGGCCTGCCGGGCCAGCGCGTGTTCTACTTGCAGGCACGCAAGGATGAGGAGCTTATCACCCTTATCATCGAGAAAGTCCAAGTCCAATCACTTGCCATCGGGGTGCATAAATTTCTCGAGGAGTTAGCCAAGGCGAAGCCCGATCTTCCCTCGGCCTCAGCCGCATACGACGAGAGCGAGATGGGCCTCACTGAGCCAATCGAACCGGCCTTCCGCGCTAGCCAGATCGGCTTAGGATACGACGATGAATCCGACATGATGGTCATCGTGGCGCGCGAGATTTCGCCCGAAGAGGATGATGCTGAGGAAGGCTCGGTCGCACGCTTCTGGACCACGCGCTCACAACTTCTCGCCCTGTCGCACTTCGGGCTGGACGTCGCCAGTCGCGGACGTCCGATCTGTGGCAACTGCGGTGAACCCATTGATCCCGAAGGTCACTTCTGTCCCAAACGAAACGGTCACAAGAAATAGATCGCTCCGATCCGCTGCTCGGGATTGCCGGCAGACACCTTGCCAAGATCCTGCATGCGGCGAAAGTCACTCGATCTTCTCCAACTTCCATGCCAGAGATTCTCTCCCCTGACGAAGCACTGACCATCCTTGCGCTAGGCGACATGAGCCTGGTGGGAGAATTCATGTGGGGGTCGAACTACACGTTCCTCGTCAACATGACCCACGACGGTCGCCAACTGCAAGCAATCTACAAGCCCTCACGCGGCGAGCGTCCACTGTGGGATTTCGATAGAGGAACCCTGGCGGCGCGCGAGGTGGCTGCCTACCTGACGAGCCAAGAGCTTGGATTGGGCATGGTGCCGCCCACGATATTGCGGCAAGATGGTCTTGCGGGTCCCGGATCCTTGCAGCTCTTCATCGATGTCGATCCCAACCGCAATTACTTGAACTTCAGCGAAGAGGAAAAGCAGCGTCTCAAACCGGTGGCGCTGTTTGACCTATTGATCAACAACGCCGACCGCAAGGCAGGCCATGTGCTGCTGGGCCCGCAGGATAAGCTGTGGCTGATCGATCATGGAGTCAGCTTCCATGAGGAGTACAAGCTGCGTACCGTGATATGGGATTTCGTCGGCGAGCTCATTCCCCAACCTCTGCTTAGCAAGGTGAAGGACTTTCGTGCTCAGATGATCAACAGTGACTCCACGAAAGCGTCATTCGCCGAGCTTCTCTCAGAACGCGAGATTACCGCCTTGGTCCAACGCGCTGACGCTCTGCTTGCCGAACCCTGCTTCCCCGCCCCCGGCCCGGGTCGACCGTACCCGTGGCCGCTGGTATGATGCTGCTTCAGGGGCGCCTCACCATCGCGGGCAACCATCGGGCCCGATGCTGATCACATTTTCCTGGATGGAACGATATGCCTGACGTCAAGTTTCTATTGCTGGGTTTTGGTAATGTGGGACAGGCGTTTGCACGACTGCTGCTTCGCAAACGCCAGACCTTGCGCCAGTCCTACCAGATCGAATGGCGCGTGGTGGGCATCACCACCGGGCGGCACGGGGCCGCGCTGGACCCGGATGGCATCGATCTCAACGAGGCGCTGGATTTGGCAGAAGCCGGCGAGCCACTTGATCCGCTTTCCAAGATCAAGATCCCGATCGACCCCTCCGAGTTGATCCGGGCCAGCGGCGCAGATGTTCTCTTCGAGAATACTCCTGTCAACTACCAAACCGGGCAGCCGGCCGTCGATCACATACGCACAGCTCTCGAGGCGGGGATGCACGCCATAACCGCAAACAAAGGTCCCGTGGTGCATGCCCACCGCCAGCTATCCGACCTGGCCGCATCCCGCGGCCGTCGATTCCTCTTCGAGTCGGCTGTCATGGACGGCGCGCCAATATTCTCAGTCTGGCGATGCGCCCTGCCCGCCGCGGATCTGCATTCCTTTCGTGGCTTGCTTAACTCGACCACCAATTTGATTCTCACGCGGATGGAAGAAGGCGACAGCTATCAACAAGCCCTATCCCATGCACAGAAGATCGGCATCACAGAGACCGATCCCAGTGGCGACATCGAGGGCTGGGATGCGGCGGTAAAGGTGGCGGCGCTGGTGACTGTGCTCATGGGGGTGCCTCTCACTCCGGATCAAGTAGACCGGCAGGGTATCGAGACGATAACAGCACAGGATGTGGCTGCCGCCCAAGCCGAGGGAAAGCGCTGGAAGCTTGTGTGTGAGGCGGAACGCAGCGGTAGGGATGTGCGCGCCCGAGTACATCCCGCTCAGGTGGACGCGCAGGATCCCCTGTTCAACGTGATGGGCACCTCCTCCGCCGTGACGTTCCACAGCGATGTGCTGGGCGCGCTCACGATCACGGAAGAGAACCCCGGCCCCGATACCACCGCCTATGGCCTGCTGGCCGATCTGGTCAACGCAATGCGAGAAGCTTAAAACTACGTCAAGTACTTGACGATCGACCTCCTTTGATATAAACTAGCTTGGCTTGAGTAAGAAAGGAGACGCGCTTCATGACCAAGGGGATCGACATGTTCCTCCTTCGGGTTCAGCGCCGAATTCCCGTTTCGGATATCGGTGCCTACATACCCACGCGGAGTGCGTCTGGCGACAGATAGATGGCCATCAATTGATAGGCCGCGGGCGCCCTCCAGCGCCCGCGGTTTTTATTTTGCCAAAGCTTTGCCGGCCGCGGGCAGCCCGCGGCCGGTCTCGTTAAGGGATGTGCATCATGCAAGAAATCGCTATTCAGGTAAATGAAGCTTATAAGGTCTTCCGCAAGAAGCGGCGGTGGTCACTGCGCCGAAGTAAGCAGAAGGAGGACAACGCCAAGCAAGTGGTGGCTGTCGATCACATTTCCTTCGACGTGCAACGCAAAGAGATCTTCGGCGTGTTGGGACCCAACGGATCCGGAAAATCCACGCTGGTGCGCCTGATCGCCACGCTGCTGCTTCCGGACGGCGGAAGTGTCACCTTGCTTGGTCATGATGTGGTGCGCGAGCCGATGGCCGTGCAGCGTCTGATCAACCGCGTCTCCGTTGAAGCTTCATTCTTCAAGAAGCTTTCCCCGATGGAAAACCTGCTCTATAGCGCACGGCTCTATGGGCTGAATGCGCGCACAGTTCGCCGCGAGATCGTCGCCATTCTGACGCGCTTCGACATCAAGAAACACGACATCTACCAGCCCTTGCAAGAGATGTCACGCGGCATGCAGCAGAAGGTGGCCATCGCCCGCGCGCTGCTTACGCGACCTGCTGTGCTTCTGCTCGATGAGCCTACGACCGGTCTCGATCCGCGCTCCAAGCGCGAAGTGCAGTCCGTGGTCAAGGAGATGCGTGAGCGCGACGGAACGACCATCTTGCTCACCACGC
Source organism: Anaerolineae bacterium (assembly GCA_030673735.1). Lineage (GTDB taxonomy): Bacteria > Chloroflexota > Anaerolineae > Anaerolineales > E44-bin32 > W1033. The sequence continues at coordinate 244 of DAOVIK010000091.1, read as the reverse complement.
ACGACATGATGGAGGCCCAAGAGCTTTGCGATCGGGTTGCAATCATGGACGCGGGGAAGATCGTCGCCTTGGACACTCCGGAGGCATTGTGCACCATGGTACCTCCCGCCAACGGCAGGCCGACCACGCTGGAGGACGTGTTCCTCGAGCTAACCGGCAAGAAGCTGGTTGAAAATGGCAAGAACCAGGCATGACCATCTTTTACTTGAGAATGCATGGCACTTGTGCACCAAAGAAAAGGAAG
>DAOVIK010000295.1 GCA_030673735.1 Anaerolineae bacterium | reverse complement strand
TCCACGATCTCTTCCACCACCGCTTCCATCTTGCCTCTATGGACCTCAATGAGACGCACGTCCGGTCTGGCCTTGATGGCATCGGCGATCGGTGAACTGCGGCGCATGATGGTTCCGAGCACGGGTTGGTCCGAATCCAACGCCTCCTGCACTACGGCCTGAAATCGCTGCGACAGCAGCTCCATGGGTCCGATCTCGTCGATCACGATCAGCCCGCGTTCATCGATGCCGCGCCGTATGGCATCCACCGCGATACCATCCATCACCGCCAGATCCACCCCGTACCTGCCTACCCGCGATCTGGCACGGATGCTTGTATGCGCTAGGATGCCCTCGCGCCCATCCAGGGTGATCAGCTTGAAACCTGTCCGCCCTCCGCTCTCGCGCATTTCCTGTGTGTAAAACCCATTGGCGTCACAACTTAAAAGCTCCAGCACTTTCTGGATGGCGGTCGTCTTGCCGCAGCCTGGCGGACCTGTTAGCAGAAGCGCTATTGCCATCGGGTTGACAACCTCATTGACAGCAGGTCTTCCACTCAACGCAATGCGCTTTAGAGGACGCTCTCACACAGAAGCGGAGGATAACCGAGAACTGAAGGCGAAGTTTAGCGGGAAGCCGACTGGCGCATCAATTCAGTGATGATCAGCGGCTCTGGTTTGCTTGGATCGCGCACGAGCGCAAGAGCTTCTTGATCGCAAGTAGAAACGCATACCCCGCAGCCCATGCAGAGCGCCTGATCGATTCGTATCGATCCGTTCTGCGCTGCAATTGCGGTGTAGGGGCATGTCTCCACGCACGTCCCGCAATCGATGCAGGCTCCCTCATCCAGTTGGCTAATGTAGCCGGAGGAGATCGATATCGGCGTTCCATGGCGAACGGCCTGCATCGCTCCGCAGCAGCAAGGGCAGCAATTGCAGATGGCATAGAAGCGCCCAAGCATGGCGTCCTTGAAGAAGGCATGATGGACGTGGCCGCGCTCATGCACACCTTGAAGAATGCTGGCCGCTTCTTGGGCATCGATCCAGCGCGAGCGCAGCGGGTGGTTCTCCGCAGCGAAACTGGCAAAAGGTTCTCCCACAACAAGACATACATCCAGAGGCTGGCAGCCATTCTCCCGCGACGAGCGGCACGGGCAATCGAGAACCACGATGTGATCCGGATTCTTGAGTACCAGATCGCGTGCGACGTCGAAGGGAATGATGTTATCCAGGTCCCGCAGCTCGATCTCCTCGTGTACGGCGACCAATTGCTTGGCTGAATCGAGCGGCAGCACCTTGCCGTGGTAGCCATCAGCGAAGGTGCCTTCAGCTTGCGGGCCATTTTCCTTGGATGGAGTCAACTTCCGCAGTGCCTTCCCCAGCGGGCTGAAGACCGAGCGCAGCCATATGTAGGCGCGTGCCAGCCAATGCTCGCCAAGGGCGATGCTGATGTAGAGATAGGTCCAGCGGATATAGACGTAGCCGTGCGCGGTGTCGAACCACGAGAAGTCCGGCGTGCTGCGCGCCTCGGCCAAGAAGGCACGCGTTCCGGCGCGCCGGTCCTTCCGCTTGATCTCAGGATGCACTGCTGCTGGGATTGCTTTGTCTGCCATCAATAGATGCTCCCGCGTGCAATCTTCAAATCCAACTGGGCAAACTGGTCGGCCAATATACCGCAGGCGGCCTGATTGCGCAATCGCCACCCGCTGCGGATTGAGTGGCCGTCACAAGACAGCAACGGATCGAACGGCTTGCGAGCGCTGCTCAGAATCCGGACGGCCGCCTAAGAAAAGGCCGATTCTGGGGTAAAAACGCTCCGTACATATTTATTGTCTATTTGGCTTCTTGAGCTGTGGAGGCGCACAACACCACACACGGCTTCACCAGCATGCCGCTCTTGTCCCCCATGGAGGGAGAAGCGCAAGCGCGCGCTCACGCCGTACGCAAGGTGTTGAGACATATCGAGAGCACGCCGCATGCGATCAAAAACGTCTGACCGGGTGAGATCGGTTGACAATCATCATGAGCCACTCTATGCTCGGGCGCACATTATTCGCACCCAATCCGCGCATGATAGTTGCAGACCCATCAACGGAGGCTTGGAATGATGAGCAAGCGTAGCAGATCTCTTGTGCTGTACTTCGTGCTCTTCACGTCCATGATGGTGGGTATGCCGGCCCAGGGCCAGGGCATCCTTCTGGAAGAGACAACTGGTGATGTCCGAGCTGCATCCGGCGCACCGGTAGAAGAGCTTCCCAAGCTCCTAGTGGCTGATGAATTGACCTGGATTCGCACCGGTGGTCCTCTCGGGGGTCTGGGATACGACGTGCGCATGCATCCACACAATCCTGACATCATGTTCGTCACTGACGCCTGGGCGGGAGTATTCAAAAGCATTGATGGCGGGCAGACGTGGTTCCCCTCCAACCAGGGCATCACCACACGCACGGGCGAATCAGGCGATTCGATACCTGTCTTCTGCCTCACCATCGATCCGCACGATCCAAACATTGTCTGGTTAGGAACGCAAAACGTGCGCGGCATCTTCAAATCCATCGATGGGGGCGATACTTGGACCGAGATGGTCAATGGCATCATCGAGAACGAAGGCATTACCTTCCGCGGCATTACCGTCGACCCGCGTTCATCGGACATCGTGTATGCGGCGGCGGAGCTCAGCAGCTGGACCTGGGCGGGTAGAGAGATGCCGGGCCGCGAGTTCGATCGTACGCAAGGCGTGGTGTACAAGACCACCAATGGGGGCCTGACCTGGCGTGCGGTATGGCGCGGCGATAACTTGGCACGCTACATCTGGATCAATCCCGACAATCCGGATATCCTCTACGTCTCGACGGGCATCTTTGACCGAGAGGCCGCCAATTCCGATCCGGAAGCACGCCTCCCCGGAGGCGAGGGGGTTGTGAAAAGCACTGACGGCGGTGAGAC
>DAOVIK010000427.1 GCA_030673735.1 Anaerolineae bacterium | reverse complement strand
CAATCCAGGAGCAAGGCGCTCCACGGCATCCCGGGTTGCCTCGGGAGCGCGATCACGTTCCGAAAATCCCGTCCCTCCCGCGGTGAGTATCAGGTCGAACTCGTTCCTATCCGCCCAATCGATCAGGGTCTTGGTGATGCCCTCCTGATCATCGGACACCACCTCGCTACGAGCCACCTTCCAGCCCTCGCGTTCCAACCTTTCGACAAGCGCGGGGCCGGTCTTGTCCTCTCGTTCTCCGCGTGCCGAGCGATCCGAAATCGTCAGGACGGCAACTCTCATTCGATCACCTTTCCCATCACGTCCATATCCATGCGCTCCCAACCTAGCTCGGTGTAGAAGTCGTGGGCCTCACTATCATCAGGCGTGATTAGCAGATAGTACTTCAAGCATCCCTTGGCCCGCAAGCGAGATTCAAGTTCGGCCATCAGCTTGCTGCCAATACCCTTCCTTCGGAGATGCTGTTCAACCGCAAGATGGTAGACCATCCCACGTCGACCGTCGAACCCTCCAAGAACAGCTCCCACGATCTTGCCATCCTCTTCCGCGACCAGAAGAAGATCGGCATCGCGTTGCAGTTTCTTGTGGATCTCCTCCGGCCGATCGGAGGGGGAGAGCTGGACCCCGTCGCCAGCAGTGCTCCATAAATCGAGCACTGCCTGCAAATCGCGATCGGGATCGAAATTGCGGAGATTCATGTGGCTTTCTCACGGAATATGACAAGCCGCGACTTGATCCAATCAAATCGCGAAGCCGGCCTTTGATTTCCATTATCCTAGTTGGGGTCTTACATCCAAGCAAATTGGAATCGGGTCTCTCATGACAACAGGAAGCTGTATCCTATTCGTTTTCGTTGTCTACAAGACTCCTCCAGTCGCCGTGAATGCCGTCGTCGGTAACGCCGAAGTAGATGCGCATTCCTTGCGGGGTTTTCTGCGCTACGTCGTAGCGCTTCATATTCCCACGTTGCTGGACTCTAAGCACTCCCAGGTCATTTTGCCAAGTGATCTTCGCCTTGGCCAGATCCTTCGGGAGCTTGCTGTGTTGGGAAATCGCATAATGCCAAAGCCGCCGGGCGGATGAATGCGTGACGTTCTGAACCACATTGCCGTTGCGCAGATCGCGCATGGTGTAGTACTTGACACCGTTCCGCTCGTCGACCGCCGCGATCTCAACCCCAGTGCGAGGCGGTTGAACGCCGATCTCTTCCGGAGCTATCTTTTCAACCGCTGCCGGCGCCGGGATAGGCGCTTCTTTTATAGCAGGCGAAATACTGTCCTTGACCAGTTGAACGATCTCATCTCGCACTGCCAATCCGGTTTCAGCCTCATCGCGAACGTAGATCTTGTTGTCGTCAACTGCGTAAGGAGGATCCTCGCCGCGCGGTACCAGAACACGTAAGATGGTTTTCCCTTGGCTCTTCTGCTTGTCCACCTGGCACTTGAGTGGCGGGCTGATGCGGTTGCTTATTTCGCGCTCCAGGCGCTTTACGGCCTCGCT
>DAOVIK010000275.1 GCA_030673735.1 Anaerolineae bacterium | reverse complement strand
GCGCTCGATTACATATACAGCTTTGCTGATTACAGCAAGAAGCGCACCTATCGCTATTCCGCGGACGTGTTCGACTTGGGTCGCGTGCGGCAGCTTCTGAATTTGCTGGGGGATCCACAGGATCGCTTCGCCAGCATTCACATTGCGGGCACGAAGGGAAAGGGCTCTGTTTCGGCGCTGACCGCATCAGCCTTACGATGCGCTGGGCATAAGGTCGGTCTGTACACTACGCCGCATCTGATGCATTTCAGAGAGCGCATTAGCATCAATGGTGAGGACATCCCCCGGCAGGATGTGGCTGACCTGGTTTCCGAAATCCGTTCAACGGCACAAGACATCAAGGACTTGACGACATACGAGCTTGTCACCGCTTTGGGTTTCCTGTATTTCGCCCGCCAGGAAGTTGACTTGGCTGTGGTCGAAGTTGGATTGGGCGGTCGCCTGGATGCCACCAATGTCCTCACACCATTGGTCTCTGTTATCACCTCACTCTCCTACGATCACATGCACCTGCTGGGCGCCAGTCTTTCCGACATCGCTCGCGAGAAGGCAGGCATCATCAAGCCCGATGTTCCGATCGTGCTTGCACCTCAGCAATACGAGGCGGAACGCGTCGTTGAGGAAATCGCGCAGGAATTGGATGCTCCCTTGATACGAATGGGCAAGGATTGGCTGTATGCGCCAGGGGGACGTGATCTGAAACACCAGAGCTTGTACGTCTGGTCGGCTGCTGAGCAATCGCTCGTGGATGCATATGTAGAATCGGGTGGCATGGAGGAGTGGGTGCCGCCCCGTTTCGAGATTCCCCTGCTTGGATACCACCAAGTCGTGAACACGGCCGTGGCCTATGCGATCCTGCACGTCGTACGAGATCTTGGATGGCGGGTTGACGATGATGCTATTCGTGAGGGTTTCAGGACGGTTGTATGGCCGGGGCGGTTTCAAGTCCTGGGAACCGATCCGGTGGTGGTTGTGGATTCAGCTCACAACAGGGATTCAGCTCTCAAACTGCGGATCGCGCTCGATGACTTCTTCCCCGGTCAGAAAGTGACGTTGATCTTTGGCGCTTCCTCTGATAAGGACATCGCCGGGATGTTCGCTGAATTGTTGCCCCGGGTTTCGCGGCTCATCGTCACGCAAGCCGCCCATCCCCGTGCCGCTGATCCTGAAGAGGTCGCGGACCAGGCACACATCCATGCAGTACCTCTGGAGATCATCTTTCCTGTTCCGGATGCGCTCAATCGCGCCCTGTCGATCGTGCGTCCTGAAGAGGTTATCGTTGTTGCAGGAAGCCTGTTCGTTGCTGGGGAAACACTAACCGCTTGGGAGGCACTCCGGCAGACAGTGCCGGATGCCCAAAAGGATGTGGGATGATCATGCATGCGCTCGTTCGGTGGCCGTATTTGCCTGCGGACCTTGGCGATCCAATGAGCAGGCGTGCGGATGAACTCTATGATGTCGACAATGCCCCTCTTGATGACAGCGGACTGATCACGCTTGCGGTCTTCCCGCTGCGCGATGTCGTGCTCTTTCCCAACATGGTAACGCCGCTGTTCGTTACGGACGAGAACACTCTGGAAGCGATCGATGACGCCACGCAAGCTGGGGAAACTATGATCGCCGTGACGCAGAGGGATCCCAAGCTGGATCATCCCAAACCCTCCGATCTCTACATGGTAGGTACCGAGATAGCAGTGAGCCGCTTGATGCAAATCCCCGATGGCTCCACTTCGGTCTTGACGCAGGGCAGAAGACGCGTGCAGATCATCGATTTCTTCGAAAAGGAGTCTCGGTTGCACGCGCGGGCACGTCCGGTTGCCGAAGGCGCGCAACGCACGAAAGAGACGCTCGCTCTCCGACGGGCGGTTCTGACCTTGTTTGAACGTTGTGTGCGGTTGAATCGCAGCCTCCCGGAAGAGGCGTATGTATATGCCGTTAACATCGAGGATCCTGGCTGGTTGGCCGACCTCATAGCTTCGGCCTTGAGTCTGAGGATTCCCGAGCGTCAGGCGATCCTGGCGCAATTCGATCCGGTGTCCAGGCTTCAGCGCATCAGTATCCTGCTGGGCAAAGAATTGGACGTTCTCGAACTTGAAGATCAGATTCAAAGCCAGGTGCAAAGCGAGGTGGATCGCTCGCAACGTGAGCTATACCTGCGCGAGCGCATGCGCGCCATTCAAACTGAGCTCGGCGAGACAGATCTGTGGGCACAGGAGCTGAGCGAGATTCGGAATAGAATCGAGCATCTCTCACTTCCAGAAGAGATTGAGGCGCGCGCACAGCGAGAGACACAGCGCCTCAGCCAGATGCAGCCGATGGCGCCTGAGGCGGGAGTCATCCGAACCTATCTAGATTGGTTGATGGAGCTACCTTGGACGCATGCCACGCAAGACAACCTTGACGTTACGCATGCGGAGACGGTCCTCAACGCCAAGCACTACAGCCTGCGAAAGGCGAAGGAGCGCATTCTAGAGTACATCGCCGTTCGCAGCTTGGCGCCACAGAAGGCGCGCCAGCCTATTCTCTGTTTTGTAGGGCCACCCGGAACCGGGAAAACATCCTTGGGACAGTCCATCGCTGATGCTTTGGGCCGCAAGTTCGTTCGCGTGTCCCTCGGAGGAGTGCGCGACGAGGCTGAGATCAGGGGGCATCGCAGGACCTATGTGGGGGCCTTGCCGGGCCGTATCCTGCAAATCATGCGCAGGGCGGGCTCGGTGAATCCACTTTTCATGCTCGATGAGGTCGACAAACTGGGAGTGGATTTCCGCGGTGATCCGGCCTCCGCACTGCTAGAGGTCTTGGATCCTGAGCAGAACCATGCTTTTTCAGACCACTACTTGGAAGTCCCCTACGATCTGTCGAAGGTGATGTTCATCACCACTGCGAACACGGTAGGCCCGATCCCCCCGGCGCTTCTGGATCGAATGGAAGTGATCAAGTTCCCGGGTTATATCGAAGAAGAGAAGCTGATCATCGCCAAACGCTTCCTGGTTCCACGGCAGTTGGAGCAGGCGGGTTTCGGCGAGGGAGATGTAACTATCAGCGAGCAAGCTCTGAAGGCCATCATCCGTGAATACACGT